>JBDGQU010000169.1:0-6297 GCA_042218715.1 Bipolaricaulia bacterium
TACCCACTGACTCTTACCTGGCTGCCGGGATTTCGAATACGTTCAGGATTATAAGGTTAAATCAGTTGCCAGGTAAGAGTCAGTGGGTAGAGACGATAAATTTAAGTCATCATTCGTGAATTTTCGCCTGGATTTCATATAATGATGAAAGAACTGATAAAGAGCTTTTTGATTATCTACCGTTGGTTTGTCACTCTTGGAGGTAGTTGTACTTTCTCGCCTTGGAACATTTTTAGGCTGAATATTTACAAAGTGAGGTCGTAAATTGTTTTGATATTGGGCTCGGTACTGGTAGCGGTTCTACTGCTCGTTTTCGCCAGGTACCTCTATACTAAGTTCTGGCTGGAGAGGTCGGAGAATTATAATAAGTGTAAGCATTGCGGTAAACACTACGAGGACGACCCCTTTTATTGTCCTCATTGCGGGGAAGTTGTTGACGAAGGGGGAGACTAAAGTTTTCTCCCCGTTATTATTTCCCGTCCGTCCGAGACTGAGCCCGGTTAGTCCTCGAGGCTGAATGCTTCGGGCAAGAGTTCGTGTAGTTTGACCCTCTTCTCGTCACCCTCGGGGTTGGCCATAATTACGTCCAGGTCAGGAGCGTGCTCCATCAGCGTCTGTCGGCAGGCGCCACAGGGTTTACAGTATTCACCCTCACAGACGACGGCGAGCTTTTCGAAGTCCCTCGCGCCTTCGGAAATTGCCTTAAACAGGGCAACTCTTTCGGCACAAAGGGATAGGTCATTTACCCCGTTCTCCACGTTAGCTCCGGTGAAAATATTTCCGTCAGTATCGAGTAAAGCCGCGCCGACAGGGTAAGACGAATACGGAGAGTATGAGTTTTTCCTGGCTTCTTCGGCCTTCTGGACTAACTTCTTAGATTTATTCACGGAGATTTTCCTCCTAGTTGTTGAAAATATGTCTCAGTTCATTTCATTCACCACTCTTGTTAATTTCTCGCCCGGTATCCCCTCCTCTGCTGATAACCTGGCTACTGAATTAACCTCGTTTCCAGTTAGCGGTGAAAGAACTGGGTCCGGACTATTCCGGATCGGTCCGAAAGACATTTTAAGAATTGTCCGTTTTGTTGCCAACCCAAAAGTTGTGGGGGAGAAAGAATCGCCGGGTGAAGATTGACCGGGAAACAGGTTTTTACTAACTGACGCCATGAAAAGAGAAAGATGTCCGCTCGGGTCGACTTATATAGGAAGAAACAAGGTGAAGCCCGGGCTGGATTATCTTTTACGGAATAACTAGAATTCCTTCGGTAAAATTAAATGGTTCCAAAGGTATCTCTAGTTTTTTGCTTCTTGACATAAACCCTTTGCAACCTGTATTCTAGTTAGTGTGCGTGGTATTACAGCATATCTAAAATTATTACAGAGAATTACCGATTATAGTAATAAATAGTAGTAATAAATAGTAGGCGTTCTTTAGGAGGTGGCAAAATGCGCCGAGTCTGGAGCCCAGTACTGGTTGTTCTGGCTCTGCTTCTTGCCCTGACTTATGCCGTGGTTCCTGTTTCCCAAACTCAGAACGAGGATGTCAGATATAGTTATCGTTACGGATGTCCTTCGCCGGATAATTACGATTACTGTCCGGTAAGATACGAATCATTGAGTACAGATAAAATGGTTTACGGGATAGGCGAGAAGGTAAAATTAAAGCTGGCAAATCTAACGGATTTTGAATACCTGGTTGAGAAAGTCGAAGTTTACTTCAAGCCGCTGTTCGAGCACGAATTCCACCTGTATTACGTAGAGAAAGAAGTGGGTCCCATACCCCGAGATAAGGAGGATTGGGTCTGGGTCTGGGATCAGAAAAACAGGGCAGGCGAACAGGTCGAAGCCGGCAGATTCTACATCAGGATAACGTTAAACTGTTGTCGAAATTACAGAACCTATTTCCGGATAAGTCGGTCGGGTGCAGGAGAGATTTCGCCCCCCGAACAACCGGAAGGAGATATAACGGTTCAGGCACCAGCTCGGCCCGGGAATTTTGACTACGAAGTCCTCTCCCCCGAGGAAGTGAAATTGACCTGGGATGATAATGCGGACAACGAGGCCGGGTTCCGGATTTACCGGAACGGTGAGAAAATCGCTACAGTGGGGCCCGACAATACTTCTTACACCGATACGGCCGTAGAGAAAGGAGAAAGCTATAACTACCGGGTCGCAGCCTACAACGAAGGAGGGGAATCGTCCACGACCAGTAGTCTTACCGTTAATTTACCCGACGAAGTTTCCAGTGCGCCAACCGGACTAACGTCCAGGGTACTGTCACCGAAAAAGATAAGGCTAAGCTGGGAGGATACTTCCGACAATGAAGAAGGGTTTAGAATTTACAGAAACGGGAAGGAAGTCGCTACTGTCGGTCCGAATATAACGGAATTTACCGACACGGGACTTGCGGACGATACGGAATATACTTACCGGGTGTCCTCCTATAACGAAGGAGGAGAATCGCCGCTTTCCGATAGCCTGGCTGTCCGAACGCCCGTCCAGGTTTCCGAATCCCCGGGTAAACTTTCTTCGGAAGTACTTTCGCCGACGGAAATTAAAATTACCTGGGTAGATAATTCTGACAACGAGGACGGGTTTAGGGTCTATAGAAACGGAAAGAAGATTGCCGATCTGGCGCCAAATACGACGGAGTACGTGGATACCGGCCTCGCGGAGAATTCGAGTTATACCTACAGAGTTTCGTCCTACAACGAGGCGGGGGAATCTTCATTCTCGACTGGACTCGACGTTGAAACTCCCGTAGGAATTCCTTCCTCTCCCGGAAAACTTAGAACAACGACCGTTTCCCCGTCCAGAATAAAGTTGGCCTGGGAGGATAACTCCAATAACGAAAAAGGGTTCAGAATTTACAGGAACGGAAGCAGGATATCGACAGTAGGCCCCAATAATACGAGCTTTGTTCACAAGGGCCTTCAGGGAGGGACCAGATATTGCTACGAGGTGGTGGCTTACAATAGTAGCGGTGAATCGGGCTCGACGAATCGTAATTGTACCGTGACGTTGAAGTCGATACCCAACCTCCCGTCGAATCTAAAGGCTTCGCCTAAGTCACCGAGTGAAATAAAATTGACATGGAACGATAATTCCGATAACGAAGACGGCTACAGGGTCTATCGGAACGGAGAAGAAATAGTCGCTCTTGGTCCGAATACGACCAGTTACCTCGATACGGGTTTGAACCCAAACAGTTCTTACTCCTACGAGGTATCGGCTTACAATAGCTCCGGTGAGTCCGGTCTCGCCAGTTCCGGAACCGTAACTACCCCAAAACTCGAAAAGGGACAAGTTGAGCCCAAACCGAAAGAGGAAGAGCCTGTAATAAGTCAGGGGCAATTGTTGGCGGGGGTAGGTATCGTTCTGATGGTTATGGGGTATATTTACACTGAACTGGGATAGTTAACCCCTGGAGCTTAATTTTAAGGACTAATTTGCGGGTTTGATAAATCGTTTCCGTAGAGTTGAGTTGTATAAGTGATGGTGAACTAATCATAATTTCAGATAAATTGAATTAGGAGGTAAAAATTTGCGTAAGCCTATCATCGCAGCTAACTGGAAACTACACAAGACCAGGAAGGAAGCCGTTGAATTTTTGAATAGTTTTAGGGAAAAGGTCAAGTACGTTTCCGACGTAGAAATGGCTCTAGGGCCAACTTTTACTTCGCTTGACGTGGTGGTAGAAGGTACACAGGGCACCGGGATTAAAGTCTGTGCGCAGAACGTATATTTCGAAGATGAAGGTGCTTTTACGGGTGAGGTTTCTCCGGAAATGCTGGCGGAAGTTGGGACCGATTACGTAATAGTTGGACACTCGGAAAGAAGGCAAATCTTCGGCGAAACTGACAGGGAAATCAACAAAAAGGTTCACGCGATCTTCGACCACGGAATGAAGCCAATTCTCTGCATTGGCGAAACGGAAGAGCAACGGGCTGATGGTGAGACGGAATCGGTGCTGAGAAACCAGTTGAAGAGCGATTTGAGGGGTCTAACTGAGGCCCAGGCGAGTGAAATGATCGTCGCCTACGAACCTATCTGGGCAATAGGTACGGGGGAATCTGCTTCACCCGAGGACGCCCAGGCCGGATGCGAGTTTTCGAGGCAACAGGTAAGGGAAATAGTCGGGGACGAAGCCGGGGATAACGTTAGACTTCAATACGGTGGAAGCATCAAGCCTCATAATGCCGAGGATTTGATGAGCCAGCCCGATATAGACGGGGGACTAATAGGTAGTGCTTCCCTGGACCCGGAATCGTTTGCCGAGATTATCTCGATTACCGAAGAACTCTATCAGTAGGAATTTCTGGAATTTTAAACCAGGATTACGGGCCGCGGCGAGCTTCTTGACGATACGGTGACCAAAAGACCGAGCGGGGTTCTTGACTCAATTGGGATTTTCCTCGAGCGAGAACTCCCCCCTTATAACTTTTGGGGGGTCGAAGGTTAGGTCGAGAACGGTTGAGGGCTCGCCGCTCATTTCTTCTTCCGACTCCACAAAAAGGTCGACAATCCCGCCAAACTCCTGGACTATCCTGTCGAAATCGGTCATTGGAGGCTCCCCCGACTTGTTTACGCTGGTTCCCACCAGGGGGAAGTTGATGTTTTCCTCGAGATTTCGAAAGGAATCGCTATCCGGAACCCGGATACCGACTTTTTTCTCTCTGCTTACGGAAACTTCCGGGGCTTCAGAATTAGCGGGTAAAATCACCGTGTACGGTCCCGGGAGGAGTCTTTCGATTAGGTCCTGTTGCCTCTCCGAGGGATCCAGGACGTACCGGGAAACGTCCTCTCTGGAAAACAGGTGAAGGGCGAGGGGTTTGTCCTCGCTCCGTTGTTTGACCCTGTAAACTCGGGAAACCACGGATTCGTCCCGCCCATTTCCTCCCAGACCGTATACGGTATCCGTGGGGAAAACCATTAGCGTATCATCGTTAAATACTTCTCCGATATCAGGTTGGTCCTCTGTATCCGGCAAAATTATCACCTTTGTGTTGAGATTTTCCTCTAGCTGTCTATAAGGACTTTAGCTGGAACTGACGAAATGGATCACGTCTCCGTTCTCTATTTCGTAATCCTCGCCCCGTTTATTCAATAACCCGTCCTCTTTTGCTCCCTGAATATCGCCGTGATTTAGTAACTCGTCAATAGAGACCACTTCGGCGTAGATAAAATTATCCGCAAAGTCCGAGTGAATCTTACCCGCCGCTTCCAGGGCGGTCGATCCCTCTGGAACCGTCCAGGCTCTGACTTCAGGTCCGTCGGTGGTGTAGAAGGTAACGAGGTTGAGTATTTCGTAACCGGTTCTTACCAGTCTCTCCAGAGCCGATTCTTCCAGCCCCCATTCCTGGAGGTATTCGGCTTTTTCCTCCTCCGATAAATCCAGTTGTCTCACTTCGGACTCTATTTCCCCGTTTATTGTTAGCATCTCAGTATCGTCTTTTTCGGCGTGAGCTTCGATAGCCTTGAGGCATTCTTCTGGCGGGTCTTCACCGACGTTTGCCACGTAAAGTACGGGTTTATCGGTTAGAGGGGAAAGGCTTTTGAGGTCCTCGCGTTCGTAAGGTGAGAGGTCGTGATCTCTAATCGGTATACCAGCTTCGAGGTCTTCTTTTAGTTTTTCGTACATTTCCTTTAACTGATCTTCTTCCCTCTCGAGGCTACTCAGTCGCTTTTCGACCGTTTCGAGGTCCTTTAGAAGTAGTTCGGATTTAATTGTTTCGATGTTTTCGTCCGGACTGGAAGCTCCCTTCTCGAACGGAACGTCGGCGTTCTCGAAGCAGCGAACCACGTGAACCAGAGCGTCAACTCCTCTTATTTCGGACAGAAATTGGTTCCCCAGGCCTTCTCCCTGGTGAGCTCCCTCTACTAGCCCGGCCAGGTCGTAAAATTCTATCTTCGTGTAAACTTTCTCCTTTTCCGGGAGTAACTCGGCAAGCCCGTCCAGCTTTTCGTCCGGTACTTTGACGGTTCCTACCTGTGCTTCGGTCGTACAGAAAGGGTAACCTTCTACATCCGCGCCCGCTGCGGACAGGGCATTGAACAGTGTGGACTTACCCACGTTTGGAAGTCCTAGAAAACCACAGCTGAAACCCATTCAGTACCCCTCGCTTTCAAATCTCGATTAAGTTGATTCTTCTCCTTCCTTTTCTCCCTCGTAGCCCTCCATGTAATTCCTGAAGAATGCTATCAATACACCGATAAAAAGCCCTAGTACACCGGCCACGGCGACGTTTTGCCTGGTATCTACGCTCTGTAAAGTTTTTACCGAGTCGGCCTCGTTCAA
>JBDGQU010000017.1:0-4678 GCA_042218715.1 Bipolaricaulia bacterium
GAGGTTAGCTCCGTTCCGTGATGGAACTTAACTCCCTCTCGTAGTTTAAACGACCACTCACTCCTGTCCTCGTTATAGCTGTAATCTTCCACCAACGAGGGCGTTCTCTCGCTTTCAGGCCCTCTTAATCTAAACAGATAATCGGCGTAAGCACCGGAAATAACCTGGGCCGGACTGGTATTTTGCAGCCCCGGTGTGAGATTACCCGGTGGTCGGATTCCAACCTTTACTACCTTCTTGTCGCTACCTTTTCCGGAAAAGGAAATTAAACCCGGCAACGATACGGCCGCACCTGTAACGGCAGCACCTTTGATAAAATCCCGTCTCGATACTTTACTGTCTTTAGTCATAAAACCTCCCTACTAAATTGACCGATTCTCCCGATCAAACAAAACTTTTTAGTCATAATTCAAACCTAAGTTGTGCGACTCTCTCCTAAGACCAACTTCTAAATCAGTCTAAAAAAACAACTCCACTCTTTGATAAATTTATTTATCTTCATCCATTGGGTTTATCAAAGCGGTCAATTAAATTGCTCTCCCGACACTTTCAACCAGCACCCGTTTATCACATAAGTCTTTCAATTAACTCTTCTCTGTTAATCTACCAGGTCAAATCCTCACAATTCTGGTCAAAATAATTCGCTTCTATTGTGCAATTTAATTATCCACTCCAGTGGGAGATTTTCAAAAGAAGAACTCAGTTCTTTCACGAAAGACGCAATTAATACTACGCCCGTTAACCGCCTTTTATAAAGATCTAACCAAAACCACCCCCATTATAACTTCCTATAGCACCTGTTCCTCTTTCTCCAGTTCTTCTTCGGGAATGACGCACCTAATAACGTGATGACCATTTTTCCTTTCGGGTATGGGTTCTCTTTCGCACTCCTCCCCAACTTTCCTCGGACACCTGGTATGGAACACACAGCCACTAGGGGGATTAACGGCTGAAGGCACGGAACCGGTAAGCCTGATTCTTTTTCGCCGGAGATTCGGATCGGGAACCGGTATCGCCGAAAGCAAAGCCTCTGTATAAGGATGATAGGGAGGAGAAAATATCTCCTTCGTGGCACCAAACTCAACCACGTTACCAAGGTACATAACCGCTATGTAATCGCTAATATGCCGAACTACGCTCAAATCGTGTGATATGAACAAGTAGCTTGTTCCCGAGCCCTCCTGAAGATCGAGCAGGAGATTTAGTATCGTAGCCTGAACAGATACGTCGAGACTAGAAGTGGGTTCGTCGTGTAATACCAGGCCGGGATTTGTGGCGAACGCTCTAGCGGTCGCGACCCGCTGCTTCTGTCCTCCCGATAGTTGATCGGGGTACCTTTCGGCAAGACTGGGATCAAGGCCAACCGCCGACAGAAGATTTGCGGTTGTGCTCGGTATCTCCTCCCGAGAAAAATCCCCGTACATGGCCAGAGGTCTGGCAATTGCCTGTCCAACCGTTCTTTTTGGGTTCAAAGTCGATCTTGGATCCTGAAAAACTATCTGTATCCGCTTTAGTGTCTCCGCTGACCTCCGCGATACCGGGCTAGTAATGTCCTCCCCGGAAAAGTTGATTACGCCTTCCGTGGCTTCCGTAAGTCCTATAATAGTCCGAGCAAGAGTGGTTTTGCCGCACCCGGATTCGCCCACGATTCCTACGGTTTCTCCCCATTCAAGGGTAAGATCTATTCCATCCACCGCCCTCACAGGGGATTTGCCCGTCCCGGGGAACCAGCTTCCTCCTCCAAAATATTTCTTCAGCCCCTTAACTTCGAGTATCGATCCTTCGTGTTGAAGCTCAGGAGGGCTTTGCCAGACAGGTTTACCACTGGTTCTCCGCGTTTCGGCTCCTGTCTGCTCGGAATCTTCTATTGGAGCATAGAAACACTTAGCACTATGTTGTCCTTCCTTTTCTTCAAGGGGAGGTTCCGTTTCGAAGCACTTATCTCTCCTGAAAGGACATCGAGTGTTGAATTTGCAGCCTTCGGGAAGATCGGTTAAATCGACCATGGAACCTGGAATATCCTTCAGCGAACCCTTTCTTCCTTCCGGGTCCGGTAGGGACCGGAGAAGAAGTTTCGTATAAGGATGAAACGGCTCCTCAAATAACTTGTCGATCTCGGACTCTTCAACTATCTGCCCTGCGTACATCACTTCTATCCCGTCTCCAATTCTAGCTATTACCCCCAGGTCGTGAGTAATATAGAGAAAAGCAGAATTTAAATCGTCTTTTAATTCTTCTATTATATCCAGTATCCGGGCCTCTGTCGTCACGTCCAGATTAGTCGTTGGTTCGTCCAAAATAAGAAGTTCTGGCTTGCCCATGAGTCCGGCGGCAATCCCCACCCGTTGACGCATCCCTCCTGATAATTCGTGGGGATATCGGCTAATTATTTCTTCGGGGTCCCTGATATGAACCTGATCCAGTAGCTTCACGGCCTCCTCCATAGCTTCTCGTCGAGAAGCCAATCCGTGAGCGGTCGCCACTTCAGCTACCTGTTCCCCAACTGGCAAAGAAGGATTGAGAGAAGCCGTAGGATCCTGATAGATCATGCCCAGATGCTTACCCCAAATGTCTTCCATCTCCGAATTAGACTTTCCTTTGAGATCTTCACCGTTGAACAGAATTCGACCACTTGTTATTTCACCGTTTCGATCCAGATACTTCATAACTGCGAAAGCCAGGGTGCTTTTACCACATCCGGATTCACCCACGACGCCCCTGATTTCCCCTGGAGCCACTTCCATGGATACTTTGTTTAGCGCCCTCACGTCTGCCCTTTCCGTCCTGTATAACACTTCTAAATCCTCTATCTCAAGCACCGGTTCCGTCATCATTGCTCACCCCCTGTAACCTCTTCCAGCCCCTCGGCAAGGAAATTTGCCCCCAACACGAGAGAAGCAATTGCCAGTGCCGGAAAGATCGCAAGCCAGGGAGCTACTTGAAGGTAACTGCGAGAATTGCTTATCATCAGCCCCCAATCCGGAGTAGGAGGCTGAACTCCAAGTCCTAAGAATCCAAGGGAGGCGCTCAGGAAAATAGAATAAGCAAACCTGATCGCCGCCTCTACTCCAAGTGTATCCAGAATATTGGGAAGTATCTCGGCTCCCATTATATATAAGTCGGATTCCCCGCGGACCCTAGCTGCCTCTACGAATTCCTGGTTTTTCACCTGAAGCGTAGCCGATCGAGCAACCCTGCCTATTCTCGGGATATGAGCTATTCCTATTACTATTATAACATTTATCGTGCCCGGTCCGAGAACACCTAGAACAAACATCGCTATGAGAAGGGCTGGAAACGACATCAGGATATCCATTAACCTTCCCAGCAGTTCTTCTATCCACCCCCCAAAGTAAGCGGCGGACAGCCCCAGAGCAGTACCACCTACCAGTCCCAGCAGGGTAGCCGACATAGCTAGAGAGAATGCTGTCCGACTCCCGACTGCTATTCTCGTAAAGACGTCCCGACCCCATCGGTCCGTACCGAACGGGTGCTTCAACGAGGGCCCAGCGAACTTGTCGGTAGAAAAATCTGTCGGGCCATACGGAGTAATGTAAGGTGCCAGTACTGAAATCAATATCCAAAAGATGATTATTATTAGCCCCACAAACCCCAAAGGCTCTTCCTTTAGCTTAACCAGATAGGAAAAGCCGTTTTTTATCCGGTCCCAGAGGTTTGGAGCTAGATTCGGACTACCGTCTGCCATCAGCTCTCACCTCTGTCGTAACGTATTCTGGGGTCAAGGAGAGTATACAACAGATCAGTCCCAAAATTGACGGTGATATAAGCAGTCACTACAAACAGCAGCCCTGCTTCCATCACGGGAATGTCACGGTGCTTGATAGCATTTAACACCAATCTCGCAACGCCGGGATATCCAAACGTCGCTTCCACAACAACCGCCCCCCCGAGAAGCCACCCCAAATTAATCGCTATTACGGTCACCGCAGGGAGCAGAGCATTTCGAAGAACGTGTTTAGTTATAACGGTCCGGCGCCCCAAGCCTTTCAGCGTCGCCGCTCTGGTATAGTCCGACCTAAGAACCTTAACCATACTTGCCCTTATATGTCTGGTAATATAACCCAGCATAACTCCCGACAGGGCCAGTATAGGCAAGACGAGCTTGGGAATTTGATTCAACAATCCTTGAGACAGGTCGATCGAACTAGAAGCCGGCAACCATCCTAAATGAACTGAAAATATTAGTATTAGCACCAGCCCTGTAATAAACGAGGGAAACGAGATCAGTCCCAGAGTGGTAATTGAAATGAGTCTGTCAAACCAGCTTCCCGGTCTGAGCCCAGCTATAATTCCCAGGAAAAACGAAAT
Source organism: Bipolaricaulia bacterium (assembly GCA_042218715.1). GTDB lineage: Bacteria > Bipolaricaulota > Bipolaricaulia > M55B111 > M55B111 > JAGXLP01. The sequence continues at coordinate 4,330 of JBDGQU010000017.1, forward strand.
CGGAATTATAAATATCATGGCCCCTGCCGCCAGGATCAACGAATTTCGAGCTCGTCGTAAAAGTAGCGGCCCGACTTTAACTCCGGTCTTGCTGAGTGAAGTTCCCAGATCGCCGTGAAAAACGCCCACCAGCCAATCGAAGTAACGTACGTGTAGCGGCTGGTTCAACTTCAAGTCTTCCCGGAGAGCCTGGAGTGATTCTTCGGTAGCGTATTGACCCAGGATCATCTGTGCCACATCACCCGGTAACGCTTCTGCTACAAGAAAAATAATTATCGAAGCTACGGCGATACTAACGACCGCCTGCACTAACCTCTTACCGCTGTAGGCTAACACTTCTTAATCACCA
>JBDGQU010000170.1:0-16321 GCA_042218715.1 Bipolaricaulia bacterium
AGATACTATGGGGTAAAGTCAAGGGTACTCTTCATACCCTTGACTACCAACCCCGACTTTACCTACATTTTGTTGGGAGAAATCGGGTGACCTCTCATTGGCTGGATCACTTCCAGTTTGAGGCTCCGGTTTCTCCTCTTCTTTGTTTGCTCTACCTCTTTTTTCCTCATAATGAGGATCAAACGGTTCGCCGGACTTTAGGATTCCGTAAATCAGGTGGACCATCTTTCTCATACAGGAGCCGATGGCCACCATCTCTTCTTTGCCCCTCTTCAGCTGTTTCTGGTAGTGGTTTTTAATTACTCGGTTGTCCACTACCGCTGACAGGGTACACATAAAGATGGCGTGTCTTAAGTAGCTGTTTCCTTTTTCGGTCATCTCCGGCTTGGGATCACTGGATTTGCCGGAGCTTTTAAGTTCCGGGTAGGCTCCTACGTAGCCGTTGAGTTTGGTAGCGGTGGGAAAACGATCGATGTCCATGATTTCAGTGGTGATGATGGCCGCAGAAAACTCCCCGATCCCGTCCACGCTGGCAAGTTCGTTGGGGTCAACCTCTTGATATCTGGCCTCTATTCTCTCCTTCAGTTGTTTTACTTCCTGGGTCAGTGGGTTAAGCCTTTTGGCCATAAATTTGAGGGTAAACTCCGTATCCTCGCTGGGTACTTTACCCACCGTGGTCTCGGCGGCTTCCTTTAGGGTAGCTGCCTTCTCTTCGCCCAATCGGTGGTTGTTTTCTCCGTAGCGCAGCTCAGCTAGCTTGTCTTGGTCGACCTCGACGAGCTTAGCCGGCCCAGGATGTTCCTCCAGTACTTTAAGAGAGCTGACGCAGCTGATATCGTTAAAGCAGTTGACGTATTCGGGAAAGACCGAGGAGAGAAGTTTATCTAACTGGTCCTTTAACTTGGCACATTCTTTGATCCTGGATCTGGCGAACCGGCACAGCTTTCTCAGCCCGAGAAGCTTCCCGTCCGTCATCGGTGTGGGTTCGGGCTTAAACGCCCTCATGTACCTGGCGATCGACTTTGCATCCACTGAGTCGGTCTTTGTCTTGATCAAGTCGCTTTTCTTGAACTGGTGAATCCGGTTGGGGTTGATCATAGTTATCTCTATTTTCCCGCTTAAATCCAGTGAATTAAGAAAGGTAAAGAGGTTTCTCCAGTAATCCCCGGTGGACTCGATTCCTACCTTAAGGAGGAGGTCCTGGTAATTTTGGTCCAGCTTCCCGATCTCCTCAGCCGCCCGGGAGAAACCTTCCTCGTCGTTAGGGATCTTTAGCTTGTCCTGAACTTCCCTCCCCTCATGATCCAAAAAGTGGAGGGCGTGCTCTTCTGAACCGATATCGATTCCGAGGTAGATCTTCATCGAGTAACTTGCACCTCCCAATCGTTGATTATCGGGCTACAGAAACTCTCCCTGTTATCCCCTTGGCCTCAACTTGTGTATGAGGGCTCTTCGGCCCAGGATACCTTATCAAGGCTTAAAGAGGGGCAGGAAGCGACAGTCTGCGGGAAGAGGTCAAAGCCTCAGCTTGCCTGCCAGTCATCTCCTGCAACCCTCCTTGGGATATTAAGGGTTTTGGGTTATCGCTTACATCATACAAGCTCGCTGTGGGGAGGAATCGGCTGGTTAACTTAACTTAATATGAGGTACCCAGCAGTCAATTCGCCCTGCTCATTAAAATTCGGTATAGGACAAAACCAGTTCCGAATTGACTGCTGGGTGCTGGGTCTTCTTTTGTAAAAGAACAAAGTCCGTAGTTAAACCTGTTTTTCTACAAGCCCCGTCCCTTGGGGCGGGGTTCTTGACTATTCCGTTAAAGAGAGTAGTTTATGGACAATAATTAATTAACTCCGGTAGGAACCACATGGAATTTACCGAAAGGAGAGATTATTACAATTTAACCAATCACAACAACGGATCTAGGAAGATCCGCCTATCGCATAAAGGTACAGCAGAGCAGAGGGGGTACCTGTGCCCCGTTGGTCTCTCTATTCACCAATCGCCCGGGCGTGGGAGCCCGGGTTGCTATTGTTTCCACAAACAAAACTCCATTCTTTCCCCATAATAGGGAGAAATGAGTAGTGGGATCTTCCTTTAGGCTTTTAATCGTATTGGCGTTTAAAGTACATCAATCCCGATAGCCGAGGCTTTCGAGCCTCGGTGTATACATAGGTAGAAGTGTTTGATTATTTACTTCGGTAGGAACTACACGGAACATACCGAAGAAGATATTTCTACACTTCAACCACCCATTACAGCAGGCTTGGAAAAGCCTGCCTGTCGAAAAAGGCATATTAGGGCCAAAGGAAAATTATTACACTTCCACCAACCATCACAGCGGGCCTGGAAAGACCCGCCTATCGAAGAAGAGGTCAACAGATAAACGAATTAATCTTGTTACCGACGACCCTATGGATTATCGCCAATACCCAAGCAGGTCAGGCTCAAATGCCTGACCGGTGGGTAGCCTGCCACCAGTCGCCCTAACAACCAACACGAGAGGCCAGGAAAAACCTGCCTCTCGAATAGTTAAATTCTCTGGAGTTCGTTTGCGGTGCTTCGCGCTCGACTCGAGCCAAAGCTTCCGTATAATTGAACAAATGGAGGATAAAAGTGGATTTACGAGAAAAGAGAGACAGGCTTCTCGACCTAGAACTCTGTGACCGTTGTCTGGGTAGGCAATTCGCCTTGCTCGGTCACGGGTTGGAAAATTACGAAAGGGGCGCAATTGCGAGAACGGTTGATGATCTCGAGGAAGGGAGCTTTGTTGACCGGAATGTTACGGAACCGAAGCCATCCGGAGAGGCATGCTCACTTTGCCACGGTTTGTTCGACAATCTTGAGGATTACGTAGAGCGAGTAGTCCGATCACTCGAGCCTTACGAAATTGAAACTATCCTTATGGGAACCAGACTACCCGAAGAAGTAGAAAAAGCCGAAGCGCAGTTGTGGGAAAGGTACGGGAAAAAGTTCTCGGAACCGACTAAGACCGAACTGAACCGCTTAGTTGGACGAGAGGTTCAGGAGCGGCTCGATCTCGAGGCCGACTTCGAGCGTCCAGACATTAATGCAGTTCTGGATCTTAAAGAAGATCAGGTAGAGCTTCAGGTAAACTCTTCCCTTTTTTACGGCAGGTATAATAAGTACGTTAGGGGGATACCTCAGACTGTCTGGGACTGCAAAGAATGCGGTGGCCGGGGCTGTGAAAAGTGTAACTATACGGGGAGAAAATACCAGGAGTCAGTTCAGGAGATCATCCAGGAAAGTTTCCTAAAGGCGGCCGATGCGAAGCAGGCGACGTTTCACGGTGCGGGCAGGGAGGACCTGGACGCCAGATGCTTTGGGAGAAGGGAATTCGTACTGGAACTCCACGAACCTCGCAGGCGAGGGATAAACGTCGAGCGGATACGGAAGGAATTAAACGAGTCCCAGTCCAGGGTAGAGTTGTTTGGGATGGAGTCAACCGATAAAGATAAAGTGGAAGAGGTAAAGCAAAGAAGGGCGGACAAAACGTATCGAGCCGTCGTTAGGTTGACTGGTGAGGTATCCGATCTCCAGGTGAACGAAATCGCTGATATTCAGGGCATTGTAAACCAAAAGACGCCAAAAAGAGTGGCCCACAGACGTGCTGATCGGGTAAGAAAGAGACGCGTTTACTGGATTCGCACCGAGGAGGTATGCCGGGGAGTCCTCGAAATCACGGTTAAGGCAGAAGCCGGAACCTATATAAAGGAGTTGATTTCCGGTGACGAAGGGAGGACCCGGCCAAGTGTTGCCGGACGGTTAGGCTGCAAAGCCCGGTGTGAAAAGCTCGACGTACTGGATATTGGCTAGATATTTGGCGGGCGCTAGACTGCCTAGAAATGACAACTAAAATATCGAGAGGGTTGTTAAACTTATAACAATTATTGTTTCCCTTTCTTGAAGATAAACCTTAAATCCGGTATCAGTAATATAACCTAGAAGGTAGGAGTGGTAAAATTGAGCGAGACTAACCCCGTTCCTAAGATGAAAAAGAAGATGAAGGATTCGGTTGAAACACTGAAGGAGGAAATGGCACGGATACACGTCGGGCAAGCCAATCCGGCAATGATAGAGGATTTGAAGGTTGACTACTACGGGACGGATACTCCGCTTAACCAAATTTCGAATATCTCGGCTCCGGAAAGCGGTCTTCTTGTGGTCCAGCCTTACGACAGCAGTCAGGTTGATGCGATAGAGAAGGCTATACTGGAGTCGGATTTGGGTCTAAATCCGAACAACGACGGTGAGGTTATCAGGATTCCCATCCCTAAACTTTCGGGTGACAGGAGGGAAGAGCTGGTAGAAGTGATTCAGGAAAAAGGAGAGGAAGCTAAGATATCTCTCCGTAATATTCGTCGCGATACAAACAAAAAAATTGATGACCTGGAGGACGAAGGGGAGATTACAGAGGACGACAAGTACATGTTGGAGGACGAGGTAGACGATATAACTTCCTCGATGACTGAAAAGATAGATGAGATAGTAGAAAACAAGACCAGCAAGGTCCGGTCAGTGTAACCCGTTTGAATTGGTTTGCCCGATTGGCGAAAATTTGTTAGTTTGGATGGCAAGTAGCTAAGGGTCGGGTAGACCGGGGAGCTAACTATCGCCGGGAGTATTAGCAAATCAAATTTTCCGAAGTATATCCGGTTAAAGTGATTGTTATTTCTGGTTTTTTTATAGGGGAAGGTCTGTACTTCGGCCTTGGGAGGAACTACGCTTTCGGTCTATGGTTAGGTCTGGCGGTTTCGCTGGTCGTGAACTTTGTGTTGGTTTCTAGAACGAGCGATCTGGTCGAGAGTACTGATACGGGAGATAGAATTAGCAGGCGAGTTTCGCTTCTTGCCATCACTAGATATCTGTTCTACGGGATGGTGCTGGCGGCTACATCTCTAACTAAGGAGCTTAGTTTTTTTGCGGCGGCTGGCGGTATTCTACTTCCTCTGGTCCTACTGCAGGTGAAGGTCGCAACTAAAAGTGCTGGCTCTGGAGGGTAAGATGCTTGAACACTTAGGGGAAAAACTGGTATTGCAGTTCGGCGATTCCGCGATCTACGGTCTGGATATAATAACTATATTCATGTCCTGGCTGGTCATGGCAATAATTATCGGGTTCGCCTGGTGGTTGAGGCAAGGGTTAAATCAGGACGTGGAAGCAGAGCCTTCCGGTAGGCTGGTTGTGCTTGAATCGCTGATCGATCTCCTCGAGAAGCAGTTCGCCGATGCCTTTGAGGAAGAGCAATTGCGAGTTCAGCTTTTTTCGTTTATTTCGACTCTGTTCCTCTTCATTACCGTATCGAACTGGATTTCAATAGTTCCTGGTCTTTCATCGCCGACTCAGGACTTCAATATACCGCTCAGTTTTGCCCTGCTGGTAGTCTTTATTTCTCATTATTACGGGATGAAAATTAACGGGACCGGCAGGTACCTAAAGTCGTTTACCGAGCCTTACGCTTTTATGCTTCCGATGAACATCATATCGGAAATAGCCAAACCGCTCTCTCACTCCTTCAGGCTTTACGGAAACATCTTTGGCGGGGCAGTATTGATTACGGTGTTGACGGCCAAGCTAATTCCGGTCCTGTTACCGGCGATATTTCAGATGTTTTACGGGTTGTTTATTGGGGCCATTCAGGCCTTTGTGTTTGCTTTACTGGCAGTCTCTTATATAAACGTAGCTGTGGAACAATAAATCTACATTTTAGGAGGTATATTCGATGGAGTTTTCAGCAAGTATAGTCACGGCAGCAAAATACCTGGCAGCTGGTTTCGTGATGGGGATTGGGTCGATAGCAGCCGCTTATGGTGAAGGACAAGTTGCCTCTCACGCCATTGACGGTATGGCTCGTCAGCCCGAGATGGAGGACAGTCTACTGAGAACCATGGTTATCGGTCAGGCAATTACGGAATCAACAGGCATTTATTCTCTGATAGTCGCGATTATGTTGTTGATGGTCGTTTAAGACCGAGGTGAATCATGGGCCTAGAATGGCAAAAGATAATCCAGAGCCTGAATTTAACTATAATAGCTAACTGGATCAACTTCGCGATCCTCGTTGCGGTGCTGTCCTGGCTCCTGTTTCGGCCCGCGAGAGAATTCATCCAGAAAAAGCGAGAAAAAATCAAATCCAGGATAGATAGCGCCCAGGAGAGAGAACAGACGGCTCAGGAACTAAAGGACAAGAGAAAGGAAGAGCTGAAAGAAGCGAGGGAGAGACGACAGGAAATAATCGGGGAAGCGGAGCAGAGGGCGGACGAGATCGTCGAGGAAGCCCGAGAGGAAGCAGAGGAACAGGCTTCGAGAATAGTTGCCCGGGCCAGAAAAGAAGCTGAGCAGGAAAGACGCGAGGTCCTGGAAGAACTGGAGGAGCAGTACGTAGACGTAGCTATGGTCGGTGCTGAAAGAGTGCTGAAACGGGAGATCAACCGGGAAGATCACGAAGAGTTTCTCGACTCTCTGTTTGATGATCTTCAGGACAAAGAGTTCGACCTAGGATGAAATCAATAGAGGTAGCGGACAGGTATGCCCAGGCTGTTTACGAACTGGGAAGGGAAGAAGGAATACTGGATGACCTCCAGGATGATCTGGAGGAAGTTAACAAGGTAATCAATTCCAATGACGACTTTTTGCCCTTCCTTACTCACCCATTGGTAAAGGATAATGATAAGAAGGAACTACTGGAAGAGGTATTTGGGGAGTTACTTAGCCGGGAGGCGATGAACTTCCTCAAACTCCTAGTCCAGAAGGACAGGGAAGACTACCTTCCGCTCATTTACAAAAGAGTCAAGAAACTGAGGATGGATCAGGACGAAATTGTAGAAGTGGAGGTAGCTTTCCCCCCGAGTTTCGACCGCGAGGAAGTGGTTAGCAGGGTCGAAAAGAACCTTCGGGAAATCCTGAATAGGGAGGTCTGGATTACGGAAGTTACCGAGGACGAAAACCTGATCGGCGGCGTCAGATTGAAGATAGGGGATCGCGTGATCGATGGGTCTGTCCAGGGCAGGCTGGAAGGTTTGAAGGAGTTTGTATTGGGAGGATAGAGTAATGGTAGAGATAAAAAGCGACGAAATAACGGGATTAATAAAGGAGCAAATAAAAAAGTACGATTATTCACTCTCCATGGAGGAAGAGGGGGTTGTCGTCGAAGCCGGAGACGGAATAGCCAGGGTGTTCGGACTCGAGAACGCCATCTCGATGGAGATTTTAGAATTCGCGGGCGGAATCCACGGCCTGGCGATGAACCTGGAGGAAGATAATATCGGCGCCATCCTCTTTGGAGACGTAGAAGAGGTTGAAGAAGGGGACGAAGTAAAACGAACCGGTCGAATTCTCGAGACGAACGTGGGACCCGAACTCCAGGGAAGGGTCGTAAATCCACTTGGAGAGCCTAGAGACGGCGAGGGTCCGATCGATACTGATAGGACCCGGGATATAGAGATAAAAGCGCCCGGAGTAGTGAAGAGACGACCTGTAGAGGTCCCGCTCCAGACAGGTTACAAATCAATCGATGCTTTGACTCCTATAGGTCGAGGACAACGTGAGTTGATTATTGGCGATAGACGTACCGGTAAATCGGCAATAGCGATAGACACGATATTAAACCAGAAGGACTCCGACGTTCACTGTTTCTACGTGGCGATCGGCCAGAAGACTTCCGACGTCGCCAAAGTCGTCGATACGTTCAGACAGCACGGAGCGATGGATTATACCACGGTGATAGCTGCGGACGCGGAGGATCCGACACCGATGCAGTATATCGCCCCCTACGCCGGGACGGCAATGGCGGAACACTATATGTACCAGGGGGAAGACGCTTTCATAGTTTACGACGACCTCTCGAAGCACGCGGTGGCTTACAGAGAAATATCACTTCTCCTGAGACGTCCTCCCGGTCGAGAGGCTTACCCCGGGGATATTTTTTACACTCACTCCCGGTTGCTCGAGCGGGCTGCGAAACTGAACGATTCCATGGGTGGTGGGTCTCTTACGGCGTTTCCCGTAGTCGAGACGAAAGCTGGAGATATATCTGCCTACATTCCGACCAACGTGATATCTATAACGGACGGGCAAATATATCTGGAATCGGACCTGTTTAACCAGGGGTTTCGCCCGGCAATTAACGTAGGAGATTCCGTATCCCGTGTCGGTGGGGCGGCTCAAAACGATGCGATGCAGGAGATTGCCGGTGAATTGAGGCTGGAGATGGCTCAGTACCGGGACCTGGAAGCATTCGCCGAGTTTGCGTCGGAGCTGGACGAGGAGTCTCAGGCTCAACTTGCCCGAGGAGAACGGGTCATGGAGATGCTAAAGCAGGATCAGTACCAGCCGATGCCGGTAGAGAAACAAGCAGTTTCCCTCTATGCAGCAGTGAATGGTTACCTGGACGATCTAAAAGTTGAACGGGTTAAGGAATACGAGAACGGGATGCTCGACCACGTGGAAGCACACCACGAAGACGTGCTAACTAAACTCAAAGAGACGGCAAAATTAACCGAAGATATAGAAGAAGAGCTGAAGATGGCTCTAGCCGAGTTCGACGAGACGTTTAAGGGGGAAGAGGATGGCTCAGGTACGGGAGATTAAGGGCCGAATAGAAAACATAAAGGACATAAAACAGATCACAAAGGCTATGAACGCTATCGCCATGGCGAAGGTGACCAGGTTGAAGAACCAATTGCAGGACGCCAGACCCTACCAGGAAGTAATCAATTCCAAGCTTAAGCTACTTGGAGGGGGAACTAACTCGGGTGATTCCGATGAAGAAAAAACGATAAGTCCGCTGGTTGAGGAAGGCAAAGGAGAGGCTATCGGGCTGGCGGTTTTAAACTCCGACCGCGGTCTTTCCGGCAATTATACGGTCGACATAAATAGATCCGCCAGGGATTTCGTTCAGTCCAGGGACGAAGAGGTAAAACTGTTTGCCGGAGGAGACAAAGCACTAAGGTTTTTCCGAAAATGGGATCAGCTGGAAACCAGCTGGGTTAATTTCTACCAGGAACCCGATTTCGAAACGGCCGAAGCGATCGGAAGGGAGCTTCTCGATAGATTCCTTTCGGGGGATATAGGAGAGCTTTGGGTTGTTTACATGAAGTTCTTTTCCGACCTCAAACAGAAGCTAAAGATTGAGAGAGTTCTTCCCCTGTCACCGGAAGAGGCAGTTGAGGAGGATACGGAAGCCGAAGGGGAGGTTAACGCCGGAAGGGAGGAGGACTATATATTTGACCCGGAAAAAGAGGAAATTGTGGCCAGCTTTATGGAAGAGTGGTTTATGGAAAGGATGTTCTGGATTATCTTAAACACCAAAGCCAGTGAGCACGCCATAAGGAGAAAAGCGATGCGTGACGCGACCGACAACGCGAACGAGCTGATCGACGATTTAACGTTAACTTACAACAAAGCGAGACAGCAACAGATAACGAGAGAGATAGCTGACATAATTGGAGGGGCGGAAGCCCTCCGAGAGGAGTAGAGGAGTCATAGTCCCGACGAGGTGAATAATGGTAGAAGAAATAGCAAGCAAAGGTAAGATCACGGAAATAAAAAGCGCTGTTGTGGATGCGCGATTTAGCGCCGAAGAGGGTGTTCCTCCCGTCAATCACGCCCTCGTAGTGGAAAGAGAAGATCAAGATGATCTGGTGTTGGAGGTTGCCAGACACCTGGGGGACGAGGAAGTCAGGGCAATCGCGATGGACTCGACGGACGGGCTCTGGCGAGGTCAGCCCATCTACGATACGGGCGGTCCTATAGAAGTTCCAGTTGGTGAGGAAACCCTTGGAAGGATGTTCGATCTGACGGGAAATCCGATAGACGAAATGGAACCTCCCGACGTGGAAGAGACTTATTCAATTCACCGGCCGGCACCCGATCTCCCGGCTCAGTCGACCAAGGATGAAGTATTTGAGACTGGAATTAAAGTGGTCGATCTTCTGGCGCCGTTCCCCCGAGGCGGTAAGATAGGCCTCTTCGGCGGAGCTGGAGTAGGTAAAACAGTGTTAATTATGGAACTCATTCGATCAATAGGTTACGAGCACGAAGGGTACTCGGTTTTCTCCGGTGTAGGTGAGCGGACACGAGAGGGTAACGACCTATGGCTCGAAATGAAGGAAGCGGGCGTTCTGGAAAATACGGCGCTGGTCTACGGCCAGATGAACGAGCCGCCCGGAGCTAGATTTAGGGTCGGATTGTCCGGCGTTACTCTAGCGGAATACTTCAGGGACGAAGAAGCGAGGGACGTCCTGCTGTTTATCGACAATATCTTTAGATTTGCCCAGGCTGGTTCGGAGGTTTCCGCATTACTTGGGCGCATGCCTTCCGAGGTCGGCTATCAGCCCACGTTGGCCTCGGAGATGAGTGAGCTCCAGGAGAGAATTACGTCGACCAATCAGGGCTCGATTACCTCAGTTCAGGCCGTCTACGTTCCGGCAGATGACCTTACCGATCCGGCTCCCGCAACGGTCTTCTCCCATCTTGATGCGACGATTACCCTTTCCAGGTCGCTGGCCGAAAAGGGCCTTTACCCCGCGGTAGATCCGCTGGATTCCGATTCGTCCATGCTCGACCCCCACGTAATTCCCTCCGAACACTACAACGTAGCCCAGAGAGTGCTTCAAACGCTTCAGAGACACGAGGACCTGCAGGATATAATAGCGATTATGGGGATGGACGAACTGTCGGAGGAGGACCAGATTACCGTGGAAAGGGCGAGAAAAATTCAGCGGTTCCTTAGCCAGCCATTCTCGGTGGCGGAACAGTTTACGGGCAGAGAGGGAAGGTACGTTAAGCTCGACGAAACTATCGAAGGGTTTAAGGCAATAGTGGACGGGGACCTTGATCACGTGCCGGAACAAGAATTCTACATGACCGGTACCATAGAGGAAGTCCTGGAAAACTACGAAAGCGACGAAGAGGAATAATTAAGGGATTCTTCTAAAAATTGGAAGTGCGGATCATTCCTCCCCCTGGTTCGGGGGAGGATACTTTCATTGAGCAAGCTTGTGCCAAACTTCCCAAGAAGGTAGGCCTATCTTACTGGTGAATAAGGTATCTATAGGCGCCGAGCGCTGCTTTTGCCCCTTCTCCGGCGGCAATTATTATCTGTTTCTCAGGTACGTTCGTTACGTCACCTGCGGCAAACAGACCGTCGACGGTTGTTTGACTGTCGCAGTCGACGACGATTTCCCCGGCATCGTTTATCTCAACCAGGTCTTCAACTATCTGAGAGTTAGGGATGAGGCCTATCTCGACAAAAATTCCCTCGATCTCAACTTCCTTTTCCTCTCCGGAATTTTTGTCCCTTATTCTCAGACCGGTTACCATGTCGTCCCCTAATATTTCCAGAATTTCGTGTCCGTAGTACTTCTCTAACTCAACTTCTTGTCTGTGGTCTGATTCCTTTACGTGTCGTTGGAGTACAGGGTCCGCAATTGGCTCGGGTGCTATATCTACATTTACGATCCTGTTCGCAATCGGCAGCAGATCGATGATTCCTTCGAAAGCGGAGTTTCCCCCTCCGATTACTGCCACGTCGGCGTCCGCGAATAAAGGACCGTCGCAGGTGGTACAGTAGCTTAAACCTTTACCCGTGAGTTCTTTTTCTCCGGGCACGTCCAGCTTTCTCCATTTTGCACCTGTGGCCACGATTAAGGTCTTTGTCTCTAATTCCTCCCCTTTTTTCAGGCTCAGGACGAATTCGTTTCCTTCTTTCTCGATCCCCAGGACTTCGTCTTCCAGTTTATCGGGCTCGTACTTTTCGACGTGCTCCCGGAACTTCTTTACCAATTCGAATCCTTCCACGTCGGGGATTCCGAGGTAGTTATCTATCTCACTCGAATAAAGAAGTTGACCTCCCTCTTCCTTAGCTATCATTGCCGTTTTTAACTCTTTTCGACGCGAGTATAGTGCGGCAGAATGCGCCGCCGGGCCGCCGCCGATAATTGATACATCGTATTGTTCGTTTTTCATAGGTGATACCCCTCTAGATTGATTTCTGATGTATGATAATGTAGTTCGGCGAGGTTATAATAAGATAGTTACTTATTACCCTTTACTATAATAGTTAAAAAACTTTTAAAGTCAATAGGTTAGATTGGAGGTGCGTTTTATTGGGTCTATCCGTATCGGATATGTCTAAGGGATTGACGGTGGAATACCAGGGCGAACTCTACCGGATAGTAAAGTACGAACATTCGAAAAGAGGTCGAGGGGACGCTTTTGCCCGGGTTAAACTAAAATCCCTGGACACGGGAAAAGTATTGTCCAAAACTTTTAAAGGCAAAGAAGAGATAAAGAAAGCCTACATGGAAAAGCGCCCACTTAAATTCCTTTACAGTTCGGGCGAGAGTTATCACTTCATGGATGAGACCGATTACAACCAATTCGAGATTCTTGAAGAAAAGTTAGGAGATAAAGTAAAATACCTTACGGACAACCAGGAAGTAGAGGGATTATTTCACGAGGGAAGGTTGGTCTCAATTGAACTCCCCACGTTTGTAGAATTAGAAGTTGTCGACACTAGGCCCGGAGTTAAGGGTGACACAGCATCAGGAGGAGAGAAACCCGCGACGCTTGAAACCGGACTCCAAATCAAAGTGCCCCTTTTCCTAAAGGAAGGAGCAACAGTAAAGGTGGATACTAGAGAGGGCAGTTACGTCGAAAGAGTCTAATGTGCTCGGATTCTCGAAAACAACGGTAGATTAGCCGGATAGGAGGGTCTTTTATGGAAGAAGATTATAGATCGTCGATGGGACTTGGCGAGATTGAGATTTCTAAAGACGTCATAACCACAATTGCAGCGGTAGCGGCACTGGAAGTCGAGGGACTGGTAGAACAGAGTAATCAATCAGGAATTTCCTCCGTTTTTAAGCGGGGTAGTAGCAAGACTGTCGAAACGGAATTAGAAGACGGTCAAGTGAAGATCAACGTTAATATAGCTGTGAAATACGGGTTTCCCGTTCACGAAACGGCTAAGGAAGTCCAGGACAGGGTAAAGAAAGAAGTGGAGGAAATGACCGGTCTGGAAGTCGATACGGTAAACGTGGACGTCGCTGGCCTCGCTTTCGAGGGTGAAGAAGGAGAACTGGAGGATCTGGAGGAATAATGCTGTGAACAGCTTAAAAGATAGGTTTCTACAGGTATCTTACGTTTTATTAACTTTGGTTTGGCTGGCAATCGCCGCGGGATTCATTGGCTATGCATTCGGGTTTTACTCGAATTTCGACATTCAGGGATTTTTGTCGGACGGGGCGGGAGTTCTTCTTCTTTACGGAATAGGAGCACTTTCCGCATTTACCGGCCTGTACTTTTTTCGAAAATTTGTTATATCCTATCGACTTTTGTTGACTTTCGTTCATGAGAGTGAATTCGGGGACATTCACATCTCCTATAATGCCGTGAAGGAACTAACTAGTGAAATACTAAAGAGAAACTTTAACCTCTCGTCCTTCAGGACGGACCTATCCCAATCCCAGGACGGGGTTCATATTGAAGTGTATGCCAAAGTGGGCTCGAAATCGGATATCGGAGAACTCGGTGAAAGGGTTCAGGACATATTGCGCCAGGAAGTAAAAGATAAAACGGGTTTGACGGTAGGTCGGGTAGATTTTTACACACGAGGCGTTGAAGGTTCGAAAAAAGAAGTTGTTTCCGAATCTGAAGATGAAGAAACTGGAGAAATAAAATTCCAAGGGGATAAAGATGAAAATTAATACCAGAATGTTAGGGGCTTTGATAGGGTTTGTGGTTGCCCTCCTGTTTATCTTTTTTAACTGGACAGTGGTTCTGTTAATCCTGGGGTTAAGCCTGATAGGATACTTAGTTGGAATGTATGTGGAAGCGGGACGGCAGGTCAAGCGAAAGTTGAGAGAGCTTTTCTCGCTTTTCTTTAGTTAACAGAGTTCTAATGCTTAGACGAGAGGCAAGGGCGGAAATACTAAAAGCTCTCTACGGGTCGGAGTTCATAGAATTCGGCCCCGATCCTGTCGACGATCTGTTAGATGATTGTGACCCGGGTGAGCAAAAGGAATTTATCGAGGATATATACGAAGGGACACTAGAGAAAAAAGAGGAAATAGACGAGATGATTTCGTCGTTTGCCGTGGGGTGGAAAGTCGAGAGGCTGGCCTTTCTGGACCGGAATATTCTCCGGATGGCAATATTCGAACTGCTTTACTACGAGGACACCCCGCCGGAAGTGGTGATGAACGAAGCGATTGAGCTGTCGAAGGAATACGGTACCGATAACGCACCCAAATTCATCAACGGTATTCTAGATAGAATCTGGGAAGAGAAACAGGACAAAAGTCAAGAATTGCGGAAATAGTCTTTATTAGACTTTCGAATGATCAGGTTTGATAATTACACCAAACCCACTATAATTTGGGGCGATTGCCCCGGAGAGTGGCGCAGCTTGGCTAGCGCGCAGCGTTCGGGACGCTGAGGTCGCCGGTTCAAATCCGGCCTCTCCGACCAGATAAGTTAGTTGTAACTCGGTATTAAATTTCCCAGCGGGAGTAGCTCAACGGTAGAGCACTGGCCTTCCAAGCCAGGGGCTGCGGGTTCGATTCCCGTCTTCCGCTCCAGAGCGCCTGTAGCTCAGCTGGACAGAGCAGCGGCCTTCTAAGCCGCAAGTCGGGGGTTCGAATCCTCCCGGGCGCACTTACGTGAGGAGCGTAGCTCAAAGGCAGAGCACTGGGTTGTGGTCCCAGTTGTTGCGGGTTCGATTCCCGTCGCTCCTCCCACCGCTCACTGGTTGACCGATCTCTCGATCGAACTCGCAAAAAAATGTTGGTCAACCTGGGAATTACTTATGCGATAACAACAAACATGCGCCCGTAGCTCAACCTGGACAGAGCACCGGACTTCGGATCCGGGTGTTGGGGGTTCGAATCCTCCCGGGCGTACTTTCATTCCTTTCCCCGAGGGAGGAATCGGCTGGTTTTTGTCCAGCATCCCTAAAAGGGCTCCCAATTTCAAGTGTGAAATCTGCTGCTTTGTAGTTTTTCTTGCGATCACTCCCGGTTGATCCTTTCATGGTTACAGGTTCGAACCGTTAAAACGTACTAATAAGCATCCCTTCGTGCTCTAAGGCTACACGATTGTGATTCATTCTCGGATGAGAGTTCCCAATCAGTCAAGCGGGCTCGTAATGTCCCATGCTGGACAACGGGCTTCTCTCATCCATTAATTTTAGGTTCTTTAAACGGTTCTCTCCTTTTCCAGATGTAATAGAGCGCTACAGCTAGTTTTCTTGCCGTCGCCACTCGGGCCACCTTCTTCGTCTTTTTGGCAAGTACCCGGTAATAGAAATCCTCAAAGTGTTTTGATTTGCCTTTAAGCTTTCCTGTCGCTTCGGTCAGGACCCAGCGTAACCACGGGTTGCCCTCCTTGGTGATACTACCCCTGTGGGTGTAATTACCCGAACTGTGAGTCGAGGGTACCAGCCCACAGTAGGAGGCCAGATGGTCGGCGTCGGGGAACCTGGATATGGTGCCGATCTCCGCCTTGATCAACATGGCGCTAAACCGTCCGATACCCGGTATGGTTTTGAGCAACCTCACTATCTCGTCTTCTTCGGCTTCTCTCTTGATTACCGCATTGGTTCGCTCTATTACCTCCGTCAGCTTGCCCCCTACCGCGAGGAAGTCATCCAACTTGTCCGAGAAGACTTCCGGCATCTTCTTCTGGTTTTCTCTCAACCAGATTATTGCCTCCTTACCCAGTACGTCAGATTTGGGACAGATAAGGTTTAGTTTACTTAAAAGCGTCCTTATCTTTGACTTTACCTTGGCCCGTTCTCTTACCAAGAAAATCCGGTGTCTTAACAGTTCCCTCAGCTCCCTCGTCTCGAGCGGGGCCAGGTAGGATTCGGGGATAAGATCAGCCCGCTTTAGGTGAGCCAGGGTATGACTATCGATCCTGTCGGTCTTAATCCTAGCTGCACCGATCGCCTTGGTCTTTTTGGGATGAGCCATGGTTATCTCCACGTCCTCTCTTTGCAGGGCATCATACAGCCAGTACCAGTTCCTGGTGGCCTCAAAGACCACTTCCGGTTTGTCGAAGTTTCGCAGATAGTTAAGTATCGGCCCCGCCTTGCTTTTTAGCACCTTCTCTCCGAGAACTTGACCATCTTTTCCCATTACGGTAATATAGGTTTGATCTTTATGTAGATCCAACCCTGCGACTTGATTATTCATAGGGTCTCCCTCCCGTTAGTGGATTTAGTTACATCTTACCACAGGGGGGAGCCCTTTTATACAATCAGTCAATCGAGGATACTTCCCTTAAGAACTGCTGGTTATTA
>JBDGQU010000171.1:0-2603 GCA_042218715.1 Bipolaricaulia bacterium
GCATGACTTAGGTGATACTTTCTTTGGTGGTGGGTTTACCTTCAAATGTCAGAAAAAAAGAGAAAAATTGCCCGTCTATCGGAGAATCTCGAGAATTTAAAAGATTGGCTATTTGAAGTGGATGGGGGGTCTAATCTGAAAAACTCTACCAATGGAAAAATGAATATTTCGAAGACCGAAAAAGGGGGCCTCAAAGGGTTTGCACTCCTTGGTAGCGACGGCGTGTTTTCTTTCGTAAATGATTCTTTCGCGGATTTATTTGGTTTCGAGAACTCGGAAGAACTCCTCGGGAAGAACTGGCAAACACTTTACGACTCCGACAGAGTAAAGAAATTTACCCGAACTATTATGCCGGACCTGAACGAGGAAGGTAGGTGGAAGGGAAAAGTAGTCGGGAAAGCCAGGGACGG
Source organism: Bipolaricaulia bacterium (assembly GCA_042218715.1). Lineage (GTDB taxonomy): Bacteria > Bipolaricaulota > Bipolaricaulia > M55B111 > M55B111 > JAGXLP01. Next base: position 411 of record JBDGQU010000171.1, read on the forward strand.
GTCCAGGATTTATCACTGCCTGGAATTAGCCGAAACCACCGATGGAGGGATAGTCTGGCAGGCCGAAAGATGTCCGGAAAAACGTAAACAACTAGAGCAGACGGAGACGGAGGTGCAAAAAAGACTGGTCCAGCTAAGAGAAGGGGTTGCTAGACTCCAGGAAGCAAGTACAAAAGGAGATGTTTACAATACTACACTTCAAGTTACCGAAAAGATTCTAAACCCGGAAGTAAGCGTACTCTACCTGGAGAAAGACCAAACTTTCATGGCAAAAGGAAACGAGCCCAACTGTAATGAAGTAGAGTTTCCGAACGAACTGTGCAGGGATTTGTCTTCTCTCACTTTGAAGAAGGATCGAGTCGTCCGAGGTGGGGATCTAACCGACTACTCACAAATAGAATTACCCGAACAGCGATATCGGTCCTTTATCAGTTCTCCGGTTGATGGTAAAGGGACTCTACAGGTAGTTTCTTCCAAAGAGAGTTTCTTCACCGAGGAGGACGTCAATTTATTGCAGATCCTGGCCCAGCACGTCGGTGAACGCCTTGCCAGAGCGGAAATTGAAGGAGATCTCCGTCACCAGGCAATCCACGATCAATTAACCGGACTCTATAACAGGCATTATCTCAAAGAAGTGCTCACCAAGGAAGTCGAGCGGGCCCAAAGATACGGGCATACTCTGTCGTTTTTAATGATCGATATCAATGAGTTCAAAGAGGTTAACGATCGCTATTCTCACAACAGGGGAGACAAAGTTCTGGTAAGAATTGGGGATATGCTTCAGGAGAACGTCCGGGAAGTGGATACAGTGGTTCGATACGGAGGGGATGAATTCCTCATCTTGCTACCGGAAACCGGCGACGGGTCGCGGAAGGTGGTAAAAAGGTTGAAACGGAAGATGGAAAACTGGAACGAAACCAATGAACTCCTCGATTTCCCTCTTACCATAGCGATTGGCTCGAGTAACTTCGACCCGAAGGAAGAGCTTAGCGTGGACGAAAAAATAAAAGAAGCGGACCACAATATGTACAAGGACAAAAGGGAGTCGGTGAACTAGGGTTACTAAGGTTAATTAAATATTGTGTTGTGGCCCGTGTTTAATAGGATTTAGCCTCTTCCTCGTCCTTTCCCTTTTTCCGAGTTTCCAGGGCCTTCGTCGCCTTCATCTTCGTCGGAACCTGATTTTTCTCCGCCCCTGCCTCTGCCTCTACCCGGAGTACCTCTATCGGTTTCCTCGGTTGATGCTTCGGTTACACCGACCTGGCTTTCTCCTTCCTGGTCTTCGACTACGCTCGTCGTTCTCCTTCCTGCCTGGTTGGCACCACTTCTGCCAGGTCCGCTGGCTGCTTTCCCTTCCTCTTTTGGGTTATCCTTCACATCAGCTTGCGAAGGCTTACCTTTTCTCTTGCCGTTACTTTCCTCGCCTTTTTCTTCTTTTTTCGCTCTTTTCTCTTTCTCTACTTCCTCTACTTCGGACCGTTCAGTTTTCCTTTCCTTTACCCGAGCTTGTTCCGTTTCTTTTTTCTGCTCCTGGATTCTGTTTTGCTTCTTCTTCTGAACCATATTTTTTACAACCTCTTGAACCCGCTCCCCTATTTTTTTCGGGTCCTCGGTCTGAGCTATTTCCCTCACTTGCTGTCCAATTCCCGAACCTTCCATTGCCGAGGTCGGGATCTTCCCTTCCGTGTCTACTCGACTGGTCTTTTCTACCAGGTTCGACGTCTGCTCGCTCATCTGAGCGGAGTCTATTAAGCCGGACCCGTACAACATTTTGAGTGAATTTAATTCTTCTTCAATTTTACTGATTTCCGCGTCCGATATACCTTCCTGTTGACTTAAATGGTTGATTATCCCGTCAAAAACTCCTTCAATTGCTTCTATCTTTTGTTGCTTGTCACCGTCCACGGTAGCTATTCTCTCTACGAGTTGATTCATCGTGCTGTAATCCAGATTTTCGACCTCTTGTCCGGTTGTGGTTAAGCCTATTAACGAAAATGCCAATACGAGCCCGATCGTTAACGAGACAGTTACTTTCCATCCGGATTTAGTTAAAGTGTTAATCTCGCCCACCTCCGTACTTGCTGTATTGTTACGACTCTATGTCCTTGCTAACTCAGTTCTTTCACCAAAGTGGTGTTAAAACTTCGCCCGTTATTCTCCCCCTGTCACTTTCCTGGCAACTGATTTAACCTC
>JBDGQU010000172.1:0-1400 GCA_042218715.1 Bipolaricaulia bacterium
CTTTGTTATCCTTGTTGTAACCTAATAATGCGATATATTTCAATAAACCCGGCAGTTCGGGCTCCCACGCCCGGGCGTTAGTTGGTGTCATAATAAAAGTTGGCCACCTCTGGACTTGTATGTTCGGCAGAAATGAGAAAAACTTTGACCAAAGAGAAGAATAAAGAAAGGGGGTGATCCTGTGGAAAAACACGAAAAACCAAAGGTAGAGATCGACGACCTCGTTGGCGAGATGGATATCCAAATGGACGAACACAGAACTTATTACAACAGGGAAACCGGAGAATTCGTCCTGGTGAAGGATAGGGCTTTTATGCAGGTTGAAGACGGGAAAACGCCCGATGATATCGACCCCAGCTTCGAAGAAGAGCGTCGGAATTTAAAACTGGCTCTTGATATATGGGAAAACGATAAATACGTCCAGATACCCACCCAGTTCGAAATACACGAATGGGAAATAATGAAGGACTTTTGCTATACGATAGAGGACGACGAGACGAGGAACGACCTGCTAGATGCCATCCACGGCAGCGGGGCCTTTCGTATGTTCAAGGATAAAATCAGCCAGCACGGGGTAAGGCAGGATTGGTTCGATTACAAAAAAGAACGTTTTGCCGAGATCGCCAAACGGTGGTGCGAAGAGCACGACCTGGAGTACGTGGAGGACGAGTGATCCAACAATGAGCAGCGATATTTTTGACGAGGATGAATTCGAAGATATCGAGTCCTTCGAGGAGCTTCAAAAGGCCGTTCAGGAAAGGGTAGAGGAATATAACAGTACTCCGCAGAACGAACTGGGCGGGTTATCTCCGGAACAGGCGTACCTCCTCTTCAATACTGATTGGCCCGGCCCGGAGAGCCCGGTGACGGTACACGATAATTTTTCCGATGCCGAGGCCAAAGACGTCCGGTTTGTCAATAATGCCAGGATTCTGCTGCAAACCGCCCGGGAAGAAGAGCTCCCTGCCACCAATGCCGGTAATTTTAAAAGAGTAGTGGTCTCCGACTTTCTGGAACGCATGGAGTTTGACCCGGACCGGGTCGAAGATATCTACGAAATGAACAAGGTTATCAACGAACAGGACGTACCCCCGCTCCATATATTACGGGTAGTTCTGGAAGTGGGCGATTTTCTCGACCTATCAGGAGGAACCTTTCGCTCCACCTCCAAAGCGATCAGCTTCCTCCGACCGGGCAGAGCCGGCGACCTTCTAAAAGAACTCTTTCTGACTTATTTCAAAGAATTTAACATAGCTTACTTTTCCAGAGGGAAAGAATGGACCGAAATTCAGGATACGATCCCCTACATCTTATATCAGATCTGCAGATTAGATGAGAACTGGCACGGAAAGGAGGATTTCATCGACCGACTAATATTTCATACCGTCCGGAAGAAGGCG
>JBDGQU010000173.1:0-2827 GCA_042218715.1 Bipolaricaulia bacterium
CGTTTTGCCTGGTATCTACGCTCTGTAAAGTTTTTACCGAGTCGGCCTCGTTCAATACCCTTATCGGGGTTTCCTCTTCGCCCGCCCTACGAGCTTTTTGGAGATGAGTATAAAGTGAATTGGAGGAGGTATATCTCAGTCGGTTAATTGCCCTGTCCAGTTTCCCCAATTCGAATTGTGCCCGGTCGACTAATGCCTGTTTTTCGCGGATTTTCCGCCTGAATTCGTCAATTTTGGACGATAGATAATCGACTTCCTTCTCTAGCGAAGCGATATCCACTTCCGTAGCTATCTTTTTCTCCTTAAAAGTAGTGAAGACCTCGTTAATCTTCTGGGTTTTAACCTGGGCCAGTTCTGAACTTCCCCCCTGAGACTCCCCTTGATTATCGGCTTTATCATCTTCAGACTGGTTTGCGGATTGTTTATCGGTATTTCGGAAGGTTTCCAAAGGCATCGATCGTTCGAGATATAGATACCTGGGCTCGTCCTCTAGAGCCGATTTTAGGGAAGTCAGTTTAGCTTTTTTCTTTTCTAACCTCAGTTTGGCGGATTCGAGGGAAGCAAGGAACTCTTTATACTTGTTTTGCAGGGCGTCAATTTCTATTTCTAACGACTGCAAATTGTATTTTTGTCTGGCCTTTATTCTCTGGTTAATTTTTGCTTTTAGCTCCTCCTGGACCCTGGAATACTTTTTCGAAATCAACTTCTTGTATCTGTCTATTTCTCGAAAGAGAAGTGGCGTCGCCCGGTTGACGTAGAGCTGGGCCCATTTGTTTGTAATTTCTTTAATCCTGGTTCGATTCTGTCCGGTAACGGTGAGGGTTATAGTAGGCTTCTTTAGTTTGGCTTTGGAACCACCCGGTTCGGTAAGGCTTACCGACATGCGGTTCTTTAGCGAGCTTGCCGCCTTTCTATCTCCAGCGTCCGTAGGTTCGACCTTGCTTTTGAGAGTTTTGAGCAATTTCTCGGAAAACCCGACCTCTTTAGGATCGAACTTCGAAATAAAATCTACTTTTCCCTGAGGTTCTCCGGGGAAATAGATCAGACGATCGGCCAAAGAAGAAGTTACTATTAAGGAAGCTTGAGTGCTGTATTTTGGCTTCGTGGAGAGAGAAAAGGCCAGAGCAGCTCCAATTGCTATAACGAAGACCAGCGCTATTATCCATTTCTGCTGCCATATTACTTTGATGTAGTCTCGGAGATCTACTTCGTATTCGTAGGGGTCGCGCACCTCATCTTCCATATTTTTCCGCTCCTTTTGGGAATTTATCAAAGTTTAACCCTGGTAGAGTGGTGTTGTCAATTATTTTCCCCTGATGACGACTTTTCCCGGTATTGTTAGTCCCTCAGTTCTTTCACCACAGTCGGACTTAATATTTCGCCCGTTATTATCCCTCTGCCGCTTACCTGGCAACTAATTTAACCTTATAATCCTGAAAATATGCGAAATCCCGGCAGCCAGGCAAGCGGCAGAGGGTATAGATGATAAAACTAAGTTACCGTTCGCGAATTCTGGCTGTATTTATAATGGTGAAAGCCCTGAGAGCTATTTACTTCCTGCTAACTATAGTTCTTCTATCGTTAAATCCTTTCCTGATGTTATCGGTCCCTCGGCTAGTGCGACTTTTCTGGACGTCCCGTAGGCTGAGGACGTAAATATCGTAATACACCGGTTTTCGAAAGTGTAGGTGGGGACGTTCGGTTGGTGGGACCGTATCAGAACGGATTTCTCCAGGCTGTCCATGGCCTGGTTAAAGTAATCTGCTCCCAGCTGCGGACGACCGAATCCACCGCCGAGCACGTAGCCGTCAACTTCGTTGAAATCTCCCCAGGTGATTTTTTCCCAGTTGGAATCTCCTCCTTCTATCCGGTTTATATCTTCCAGGTCCGAAACGTCCGGAAGTCCGCCGTGAGTTGCCAGGATTCCGTTCCATGAAAAAGCCAGCGGTAGCCGGGATAATAGTTTCTGGTACTTATCTCTATCCCCGGGGGATAAAGAATTCCAGAAATTTACCGGGCCGAACTTGCGAAATTTTAGCCCCTCGTGATTTCCCTGGAGCAGAAACACCCTGTTTGGGTTGTCGAGCTTCTGGGTCAGCAGGTAGTTCACGTTCTCTTCTGACCTTTCCCCTCTATCGACGTAGTCCCCGAGGAAGACTATTACGGTGTTACCGTCGAAGTACCTGTTAAATACTTTCCGCGAGGCCCCGAGATCACCGTGAGTGTCCCCGACGAAAACCAATCTTTCGGGGTTATTGTCTAGGTGAACGAGGTTGTTTGCTTCTATTATGTTATCTATTTCACTGTAATTTATGTTCATGGAAAAATTCTAGTCAAGTCAGTTAGGTAGTACAACCTAAGTCGTGCGATTTGAAACGCGGCCCCGAAAGACTTGGCTATAGGTGACCTTGAATGGATTCGAGTGCCCGAACCTTCGGAAAGACCAATAGCAATCCGGGTGGGTGGTATCTCCACGAATCAGGAGGGCACGGGGACTCTTTGACTAGTTCCGTGTTCCGAGTTCGTAGTCCCGGGTTAACGGCAAAAATCAAAAACTTGAGATTCCGGTTACTTCGATAGTCGGATCTTTCCAGATCCGTTGTTGTGGTTGGTGGGAGTGTCATAACCTTCCTCTGGCCCTAATATACCTTTTTCGATAGCCGGATCTTTCTAGATCCGTTGTTGTGTTTGGTAGGAGTGTCATAATTTTCCCTTCGGTAGATTTTCACGTGGTTTCTACCAAAGGTAATAAATCAACACTTCGACCAAAATGTACACCAGGGCTCGAAAGCCCTGGCTATCGTTTCTATTGTCAACCATACACTTC
>JBDGQU010000173.1:2927-6551 GCA_042218715.1 Bipolaricaulia bacterium
TCTATTGTCAACCATACACTTCCAACTATGTGTACACCGAGGCTAGAAAGCCACGACTAATTTTGGTGAATCCTGGTCAGCCGGGGGTCGAGCAAATCTCGGAGTCCGTCTCCGGCCAGGTTAAATCCTAACACCGTAAACACAATAGCTAATCCGGGAAAAATAGCCGGCCAGGGGGATAGCCCCATAAAGGATTGGGCCTGCTTTAACATGAGACCCCAGGACGAGTTTGGCGGTTGTACGCCGAGGCCAAGGTAGCTGAGTCCGGCTTCCGCCAGGATGGCCAGGGCAAACTGAGACGACGTCTGGACCAGGATGGGAGAGCTAAGGTTGGGTAGTACGTGTCGGGTTACTATCGAAAAGTCCGATCTGCCCGAGGCCCTTGCCGCTTCAACAAATTGCCGTTCCTGTACCGACAGGAATTTTCCCCGGGTGAGACGGGCAAAGATAGGGATATTGAATAGACCTATAGCAATCATCGAATTAACGAGACCAGGCCCCAGTAATGAGGTCGCGAGCACCGCGGTAATTACCGGGGGGAATCCGTACATCGCGTCTATCAATCTCATCAGCGAAGTATCAACCCATTTACCAAAGAAAGCCGCCAGACAACCTACCGGCACGCCGATAGATATCCCTATCCCGACGGCAATTAATCCCACGGCGAAGCTATTCCGGGACCCCACCATGACCCGACTGAGCACGTCCCTTCCGTACTGATCAGTTCCAAAGGGATGTTTCCAGCTCGGTGGTAGAAGTCGGTCCCCGATATTCATACTGGAAGGGGGGTAGGGAGTTAGGAAGTAACTGCTGGCGAAAGTTACCAGAGCTAGAATGACGATCATGCCCCCGACCATCAGGTGGGGGGTAGCCCATTTTTTCGGAAACCTGGAAATTTGTTTAAGGCGAGTTTTGAACTTCCTCACTATTTCCTCCTGTCAGGTCAATCTGATCCGGGGGTCCAGGATTCCGTAAGCGATATCTACTAGATAATTTATCGTGATTATTGCTCCCGCGAGGAGAGTAACGATGCCCTGAACGAGTTGAAGATCTCTTTGCTCTACGGCCAGTATGAGCAGTCGTCCGAGTCCGGGAAGCTGAAATACGGTCTCGACGATAACCGCACCGGCTAATAGCTGGCCCATTTGTAGACCTATGAGAGTAATCACCGAAATCAGCGAATTTGAAAGAACGTGTTTGGAGAGAATTTTTATTTCCGGGAGGCCTCGACTTCTGGCGGCGGTGACGTAATCCCGGGAAAGCACCTCAAGGGCCGACGATCTGGTCATCCTTGTCAGGGCGGCCGATTGAATTAGGGCGAGCGTCACCACGGGAAGGACAAGAGATCTTAGCGCCCCCGCAGGATTCGTTCCCCATTCGATAAATCCCCCCGCCGGTAGCAGGTTTAATTTAACCGAGAACAGAAGCAGGCCCAGTATTCCCAGCCAGAAAGCGGGAACCGATATTCCCAGTTGGGAAAGAGCGATTATCCCAAAGTCGCCCAGTCTCTGATGATTGATTGCGGCAAGTATTCCCAGTGGTAAGGCGATAAAAACGGAAAGTACGGTAGCGAGAAGAGTCAGGGGGATTGTAACCCCGAGCCGGGAGATGATGAGACTGCTTACGCTCTTTTCGTAGAATATCGAATGACCCATATTCCCGGTTAATAAGCCTCTTAGCCAATTGAAATATTGAACGTGAATTGGTTTGTTCAGACCAAGCTCTTCTCTTAACCGGGCCAGGCTGCCCGGCGAAGCGTTTATTCCCAGAATGAGTTGCGCCGGATCACCGGGAAGTAACCTCAGGACGATAAATACGACCAACGAAACTAGTAAAAGGGTGATGGCCAGACCGAGAATCTTTCTTGTAACGTAGGCAGTCATCGTTCAATCAAGCGGCGAAGACTTTCGTAACGTCCGGGACCAGCTCAGCTGCCCCGGTTGGGCCGGTTGGATCCGATTCATTATTCATCAATCCAGACTTCCGTTACGTCGACGGCAGGAATAGGGTAATTCTTCCACCAGTTTTTGACTTCGATTCTCATGGCGGGGAGGCTAGGTGCAGAAAACAGGAACGCCGACGGTACGTCCTCTCCGATTATCCACTGGGCGATGGAGTAAAGTTTCCTCCTTGTTTCTTTGTCTGTCTCCCGTTCTGCCCTCTCGATTACTTGCCTGAATCTTTCGTTGTCGTACCTGAAATAGTAGTCCGGATTTGCGTAAATCGATATATCGAAGGCTTCCGAATGGCCGATAATCGTCATGTCGTATTGGGCGTTCGCGAAAACTTTCTGAAGCCATTGAGCCCAGCTGATTTTCTCTATTTCCAGCTCTATCCCGACCTCGCTTACCTGATCGGCTATGATCTTTCCCGACCGAAGCGAAAGTTCGTAAGTGGAGGGAAGTGTCAAAGTAGCTTTAAATCCCTCCGGATAACCTGCTTTTTTCAGCAATTTTTTCGCTCGGGCCGGATCGTGAGGGTAAAGCCACGATAGATCCAGGTAGTTCGGGTTAGTCGGACTCATCAGGCTCCCTATTGGCTTTCCGAACCCGAAGGTCGCTCCCTCGATTATTTCCTTTCTATCCAAAGCAAAATTAATTGCCTTTCTCACCAGCGGATTCGAGAACGGTTCCCGCGAGTTATTCATGGCTAGAATTACCTCCCAGGTAGTCACGCCGGTAAGTACCTTTAGCGAGTCGGACTCTTTTAACGAAATGGCGTTCTCGGGGCTGCTGAGGTAAGCTATGGCGTCGATACCGCCGCTCTTTAGTCGGGCGATACGGGCGTTCACGTCGCCGATGAATTCGAATATTACCCTATCCAGGTACGGTAACTTCTCGTCGTAATAATTTTCGTATCTCGTCAGAGTTACGCTGGATCCCCTTTTCCAGCTTTCAAATTTGAACGGACCCGTGCCCACGGGGTTCGTCGAGGGGTTTTCGATCCCTTCCGGGAGGATTACGGAATCACCCCTTGCCAGGTTGAATAAAAATATGGAGCTTGGCCGGGAGAGCTTGATCCTGACCGTGAGGGGGGAAGGCGTTTCTATCCCCTCTATCGGGGAAAAGTATTCGGGATGTGGAACGGTGGTTGCCTCGCTTTTGGCTCTTTCTAGCGTAAATTTTACGTCTTTGGCACTAAATTTGCTTCCGTCGTGGAATGTCACCCCTCGTCGGAGATGGAACGAGTAGACGGTACCGTCTTCCGAAATTTCCCAGCTCCGGGCGAGAGAAGGGACGAGTTTTCCTTCTCTATTTATCCTTACCAATCCCTGGTAAACGTTGTTATAAAGTACTCGGTCCACGACGGCCGCCGTTTCGGTTGTCGGGTCGAGTCCCGGAGGTTCCGTCGGTAGCGCCACTCTGAGAGTTCCACCGTAGCTGGGATCGGTTGGTTCGGCGGTGACCGGGAATTGGATAAGAGCGAATACGACCACGATTGTGAGTAAAACCGTTTTCCACCTGTGACTCATTGTCAGTACCTCCGTTTTCGAATTTTATCTTATTGAAACATTGTACCTAAGTCGAGCGATTCTCTCCCCTGAGACCAACTTCTAATTCAGTCTACGAGAAAAATCGTCCTTAGTTGAGAAACTTAGTTGTCTTCACCTGTTAGGTGATATCT
>JBDGQU010000174.1:0-16221 GCA_042218715.1 Bipolaricaulia bacterium
CTAGCCAAAAGGAGACACTGTACGCCTTAAGGTTCTCTGGTGATTGTTCAGGAAAATACTATCGGAGGCCGAGATCGGATGCGGTGATTTCCACGCTGGGGAAATCACCAGCGGTTTTATCGAACGGTCAGCAACAAGATATAAGCGAAGTGTGGGTGATAAATGGAGCGAAGAGAATTCTGAATCAGATAGTATGTAATTCGTCGCTATACGTCCACCACGAACCGGCACAGCCAGCCGTCCTCGTTTTCAATTATCTCAAGCCCCTGATAAGTAACCGCTTTTACTTCCGAGCCCAGTTCTTGTTTACCCGGGTCTATATTTTCTCCTTTTGCGACGGACTCCAGCCTATAACTAGAGTCTTTCTCTTCAATGGTCAATTGTGAAAATTCGCCGTAAACTTGACTTTTTAGGTTGCTTAAAGACAGGAGTTCGCTCAACCACTCGTATAACAAATCCTCCAGAGTTTCTTCGTTTAGTTCTAATTCGAGAGATTTTTCAGGCTGTATCCCCTCTAGATCAACCATGAGGCTAAAAAGTGCCTTACCTGCCTCGCTGAATAGCCCTTCGAGACTGTCGCCTGTTGCTTCAAGTCCTATATCCGCTCCGTGGTCAAGATATTTGTAGCTCAACTCGAGTTTCCTAATCCCAGACGAAACACCGGGTCGTATTCCGGTCCGTCTGATTTTAAGGTGCTTTCCATCAGTGTTAGGTTTTCGATCGACACGGACCACTTGGTTCCCAGGTCCTCGTTCTTTAACTTTGCTCCCAGTTTTTCTATCTTGGTCTGGTCCTCGTCCTTGGTTCTCCCGAGGGTGACGTGAGGTACATAATCTCGATCTTCCTTATCAAACCCGAGGTTTTCCAGTCTGGTCTCCAGATCTTCCTGGAGTTTAAATATCTCTTCCGGGGGTGAACTGGAGCCAAGCCATATCACCTTGGGAAAACCGGGATTGGGAAAACTGCTAAGCTTGTCTATCTCTATGTTGAACGGGTTGACCACAGCCGCTGATTTTTCCGCTTTTTGTTTTATTGTGGGTACTTCCTTTCTATCCACGTCTCCCAGAAATTTTAGGGTTATATGAAGGTTATCCCGGGAGACCCATTTTACGTAGGCGGGACTTTCTATCGAACTCGCCGTTTCTTTTACCTCGCTTTTTACGGTCTGTGGAAGCTCCAGGCAGAAGAAAGTTCGCATACAATCACCATTTAATGCATTTAGTGAAGTGAAGCACCAGAAAGTATTGTCCGAAGTTCATTTTATCCCATGCAACCTGCCTCGGAATCGCTTACCTGGCGTTACTTGAGCAGTTAGCTCGGGCCAAGCAACCCCCTGACACCCACAGAGGTCTACTTACCGCTGCTCCCTTCCGGGCCTGACGGGGTTTGTAGACTTGTGCCGCAGGAGACTCAGCCGTCAACACCACTTACTCAAGGCTGTCCCAAGTAACCGATCCTTAGCAGGTATGTTGGCTCCTCTATAGCGGACTGAGGATACCGGGGACCGCTAACCCCCACCTAGCATGGGTGTGGCGGAGGGGGTGGGATTTGAACCCACGGAACCTCTCGGTTCACCGGTACTCCAGACCGGCGGTTTTGGCCGCTCGCCCACCCCTCCATTATTTTCATTTAAGGGTAAGCTGAAAAGCTTTTCCTTTCAAATCGTCAGATCAGCCTATAGTATCGTGTTTAATCCTTTTCTTCTTCGTGGTTGCAGTTTTTGTTGGTACATACCAGTCCGTCATCGGACTCCACGAGAACTCCGGAGTCACATGCGGGGCATTTTTTTATCGGTCTATCGCTGGTCGTGTACTTACAGTCAGGGTAACTACTACAGCCGAAAAACGTCTGCTTTCTCTTCCTGGAGTATCGTTCCAATAGTTCACCCTCGTTACATTTCGGGCACTTGACCCCCGTGGAAACTGAAGCTGTCTCATCGCAGTCGGAATTTGTGCAGGCGTAAAACCGTCCGTACTTTCCGTGTTTAATTTCCATAGGAGAGCCGCAATTGGGACACTCCTTTTCTTCCAGCTCCTTTTCTTCCTCCTTCTTTTTCTTCAGTTCGTCTGCTATTATGACTTTCCCATCTTTAAAGGTAAAGGATAGGTCCGACGGGAGGCTGGTCTTTTCTTCACATTCCGGCCAGGAAGAACAGGAAAGGTAGGGTGAACCTTTCCAGTATCTAATGTTCATATGTCCGTCACAGCTAGAACATTCTACATCCGTGGGAATCTGGAAACTGTTATCGTTGGATTCCAACGAGTTCTCGACCTTTTCGAGTTCTTTTTTTAGCGGAGCATAAAACTTGGCAAGCGTCTTCTCCTTGGAATTTTTTCCGTCCTTGATCTCATCCAGCGCCTTTTCCATTTTGGCCGTTAGATCGGGTTCGACTATTTCCGGGAAGTACTCCTCGAGAAACTCGACAGCAATGAATCCCAGTAAAGTAGGAACGAACGAACTATTCCGCTTTACTATATAGTCCCGGTTCTGAATCGTCGATATTATATTAGCGTAGGTACTTGGCCGGCCGATACCTTGCTTTTCAAGTTTTTTGATTAATCCGGCCTCCGTGTAGCGACCCGGTGGTTTAGTGAAGTGCTGGCTGAGGTCTACATCTTTTAAGCTTAATCTGTCTCCCTCCTGTATGTTATCGGGCAAATCTACATCCTCGTCCTTTAGCGGTTTGAGCTTAAGTACCTTTAAAAACCCGTCAAATACGAGGGTACTGCCCGATGTCTTGAACTCGAACCCGTTCGCCGTGACAGTTATTTTCCGGCGTCTGTATCGGGCTTCACTCATCTGTGTGGCAACGAACCTGTCCCAGATCAGTTTGTATAGCTTGTACTGGTCCGATGATAGATGGCGTTTTATCTTCTTCGGTCGTCGGCGAACGTCCGTTGGTCTTATAGCCTCGTGGGCATCCTGTGCTCCGCTGCTTTTCTGATAATACCTTGTCTTTTCGGCAAGATATTCCGAGCCAAATTTACCGTCTATGAATTTCCTTAACGCGTTATTTGCCTCTTTGGCTACCCGGGTCGAATCCGTCCTCATGTAAGTTATTAGTCCTTCAACTCCCTCGTCCAGCTCCACTCCTTCGTAGAGGGTCTGGGCGACACTCATAGTCTTGCTGGGGGGAAAGGAGAGCACTGAAGAAGCAGCTCGCTGCATAGTGGAAGTGATAAAAGGGGGTAAAGGCGAACGCTTGTTCTGCTTGTCCTCTAGGTTCGATACCTTGAATTTAGCCTCTGTTAGTTTGTTTTCAATTTCGTTTGCTTGTTGTTCGCTTCCTATCTCCGGTTTCTTTCCCTGGACTTTTTTCAACTTCATCGGGAAAGCGTCAGTTTTCTTTTCTTTGTAGATGTCAACAGTGACTTTCCAGTACTCTTTGGGATCAAACTTTTCTCTTTCCTCTTCTCGCTCGACTATATATCTCAGAGCGACGGATTGAACTCTTCCAGCGCTCAAACCCTCGAACCTACTTCCCGAGACGGTTTTTGAGAGAAGAGGGCTTATCAGGTATCCCACCAGGCGATCCAGTATTCGCCTTGCCCGCTGAGCGTCCACTTTTCTTAAATCTATATCAGTCGGATTATCTAGAGCCTGTTTTATGCTGTTTTTCGTGATTTCGTTGAAGATAATTCTCTTGAATTTTCCGTTTTCTTTACCGTTATTTCCTGGTTGACTCAAGAGTTCGTACAGGTCGAAAGCTATCGCCTCACCTTCTCTATCGTTATCCGTGGCGAGGAAAACGTTCTTTTTGTCCTTCGCAGCCTTCTTAAGCTTCTTTACAAGCTTCTTTTGATTAACGACCAGCGTTGGCTGAAAGCCTTTTTCTATTTCTACCCCCAATTCCTTTTCCGGCAGATCCCTGACATGGCCTTTTGAGGAGAGTACCTCGAACTTCGACCCCAGGTACCTATTTATCGTGTTTGCCTTTGTTGGCGATTCTACGATTACTAAGTTATCCATCTTTCCACCTCTTGGAACGGAAAAAATTATATTTTGCCCCTTGACTCTTATCAACCGGTACTTGGCTTTTTAACGGGTCTGCAACTCTCCTTTTCTCGGTTTAACTGTCTAAAGGATTGGTTAATCCAGATTAATTCGTTCATTGTTCTAGCTTAAATGTATTATTAGTCAATATTATGTAAAGGAAGAGGGCCGCAATTTATACTAGTCTATAAGTATATACAAGGACTTCCAATTGGATATAACTTAATCTAATAGGAACGTTTAACCAATGTGAGGTGAAAGAGTGAGTTCGTCAATCCTTACTCGACTTTTTGTTGGTATTTTGCTCGTTGGTTTGGTTGGAGTTGTGGGTCTGGCCGACGCGAACGGTCCTCTGGTGGTAAGTGAAGTTGCCTGGTCTGGTACACAGGCTAACTGGGCGGATGAGTGGGTGGAATTGAGAAATACTTCGGACGAAGCGATCGATCTTACCGGTTGGACTCTTTCCTGGGAAGGGGTAATTGTTTATCTCGGGCAGGAAAAGGGAAATACGATAACGGTAGCTAATAAAACTGTCGAGCCGGGAGGAACTTTTCTACTTGAGCGGTCGGACGACGGCCCCGTTTCTTCGGTAAAGGCGGATGCGATTTACAAGGGTTCGTTGTCAAATTCAGGCGAAAAACTTGTGTTGAAAAACTCCCAAGGTGATAAAGCCCAGGTAGTTGATGCGAGTAAGGGGTGGATGGCGGGAACTTCTTCCAGTGGCGAGCCTGGGTACGCTTCTATGGAGTTGGTAAAGGGACAGTGGAAGACCCACAAAGTTAAGGGTACTCAGACGGATGAGGAGGAAAATACCATCTACGGAACTCCGGGTCATCTTCCAAAGGAATCTAAATGATCCGATCGTAAACTTTATAAGGCGGGGGTCTAGCCGGTCTGTCTAGGTGATCTGGTAGGTCTCTAAATAAGCCCGGAGTTGATCTTTAACCTTCGGGCTTTTTAGCTTGTTTATTGCCTGCTTTTGGATCTGCCTTACTCTCTCTCTACTGATACCGAATACCTTGCCGACCTCGTTCAACGTTCTAGGATGATAGTCTTCTAGGCCGTACCTGAGCTGGACCACTCGCCTTTCTCTATCCGTTAAAACTTCGTGAAGAAGCTCTTTAAGCTGATCTTTGAGTATAGCCTGGAGGGATGCCTCTTCCGGGTTGGGTAGATTGTTATCCGCCATAATATCCCCGAGTACGTTGGTTTCGGTACCTTCGTCGGTAAGGGGTTTATCCAGTGAGGTCGTCCGCTGGGCAGTTTTTTTGGCATGGCGTACTTTTTCGGGGGTAACGTCCAGCTCTTCTGCCAGGTCTTCAGCACTCGGTTCCTCTCCGTTCTCCTGGATATACTCCCTTTCTTCTTTGTTGATTTCCCTTATTAGTTCGCTCATGTGGGCAGGGACTCTAATGGTTCTGGATCTGTTAGTTATCGCCCTCAATATGGCCTGTCTTATCCACCACGTGGCGTAAGTGCTAAATTTGTATCCCTTTCGCCAATCGAATTTTTCCACAGCCTTCATGAGCCCTACGTTTCCTTCCTGAATCAAGTCGAGGAAGGATAGTCCGAAATTCCGATATTTTTTTGCAATGCTTATAACAAGCCTGAGGTTGGCCGCGGCGAGCTCTTCTTTAGCTTCTTTATCGCCTTCTTCAATTCGCTTAGAGAGCTGAACTTCCTCTTCTCTCGTAAGTAAAGGCCGTTCGCCGATCTCGTCGAAATATGCTTTAACCGGATTTTTTTTATTGTTAATCTGGTTGGGCATATGTCCCCCTTTGTTTGTAAGGTAAGGTTTTCGATAGGAAGTAAAGTTCTGTTGAACTTAAGTTGAGATTATTGAAGCTAACAAAAGACCTCACTTTCGGTCCAGGTAGGCTGAAGCTATAGAGAATACTGAGACTGTCCTTCAGGAAGTACTCCGTAAAAAAGAATTCAATTTTGAAAAGAAATCGGATCATACAGGAATTATAGTGGCCCGGAACGTTTTTTCAAAATAAGGCTTGAGGGATAGTGACGAAACTTTAGTTAAAAAGCTCCTTAATTTTAGCTATATTTTCTCGCGCAAAATTCCTTCCAATCTCGACTGCTTTGTCAACCTCGTTGAAATCCAACCAGTTTAGACCGTCGACAGGTGGATTAAGAGTCAATAGACGAGTTCCTATTTTTTCCTTCGCGATCGATATTTTTGTTCTCACTAGTTCATTTTTCCTGATTTCACTGGTTCGGTAAAACAGCGAAAGAGGGCTAGGGTCCGGTGTCGAGTCCGGCTCTAGCGTCTTACTTACGTCAATTGCTAACACGGACCTGGCGCCCATTTCTATTGCGGGTAAAACCGGGAGGGTGTCGACAATACCCCCGTCGATTAGCCTACGTCCGTCCAATTCTACTGGAGGAATAAATCCCGGAATTGCAGAGCTTGCTGCCGTGGCTCGATAAACTTTTCCTTTATTTATCAAAACTTCCGATCCTTCCTCCAGATCCGTTGCTACTGCGGCGTAACTTATGGGAAGATCTTCTATACTTGAATTTCTCGTCATTAATTTAAAGAAGGTGAACAATCGCGCCAGCTTCACCGGTGGGTCTTTTTGCTCCTTTCTAAATCTTTTTCTGAACCCCATCTCTCTAACCAGAGATTTACCGATCGCCTTTTCAAGTTCCCTTCTGCTTTCACGGGAAATCTTCAGAATCCGGTTTATGTCCAGACGGTTAAGGACTTTGACCATTCCATCCAGATTTGCCCGGTTTGCTACTGCGGCGCCAATCACCGATCCCATACTGGTTCCCACGATTATATCCGGTTCTAGCCCAGCATCCAGCATTTCTTTTGCTAGTCCGAGGTGAGCGTATCCCCTTGCCCCTCCCCCGCCCAAAACCAGAGCCACCTTGTCCGAGTCCGGAGTAGTTTGCTCCGGGAATGATCCAATAACCGATAATTTATAGTCCCTGTCGGAGTTGATACTTCCCCCCTCATGTTTTTGGATTAATTTAAAGGTCCGATTCCTAGTTAATTATAGGAACTTCGTTCCCAGTAAACGATTGAAAGGAGTTTCTTTTAGGATTTAACTACTTTACAAAGGTATTATACGAAAATTGTGCTGTAGGGAAAATAAAAAACCCGCAGCGAGCTTGGCGCTCGCCGCGGGTGTTGATGTTTCTTGTTACTTTTTCTTGTTAATTCGTGGTTACATTCCCATTCCGCCGGGCATTCCGCCACCGCCGGGCATTCCGCCACCGCCGGGCATTCCGCCACCGCCGCCGCCAGCAGCGGGGCCTCCACCACTGTCGCTGTCTTCGTCCTCTTCATCTGCTACCAATGCGTCTGTGGAGAGGAGCATGCTTGCCACGGAGGCAGCGTTCTGGATTGCTGATCTAGTTACCATAGTCGGGTCTATAATTCCGTCTTCCAGCATGTCGGTATATTCTTCAGTTACAACGTTGAATCCTATACCTTCGTCCTTTTCAAGGAGACGTTCCGCTATTATGGCACCTTCTTGTCCTGCATTGCTTGCTAGCTGTTTAACGGGTTCTTTGACCGCTTTCTTCAGGATCCGTGCCCCTACCGCTTTGTCTCCTTTCAGGTTTAGCTCGTCTATCTTTTCTGCGGCCCTAAGCAGCGTGATGCCTCCACCCGGGAGGATGCCTTCGTCGACCGCTGCTTGAGTAGCTTCCAGAGCGTCTTCCATCCTGGTTTTTCTTTCGTCCAGCTCGGTCTCGGTAGCTGCTCCAACTTTGATTACCGCAATTCCGCCGACCAGTTTCGCTTTTCTCTCTTCCAGTTTCTCTCTATCGTAGTCAGAATCACTGGAGGCGATTTGTTTATCTATCTTGTCCACTCTTCCCTTGATTGCTTCGGTTGAACCCTTACCACCGATAATAGTTGTATTTTCGTCCGTTACCCTGACTCTCTCTGCCTGTCCGAGCATATCAACTGTGGTATCACTTACGTCCATGCCAAGGTCTTCCGCGATGAGCTGACCGTCAGTGAGGGTCGCAATGTCTTCTAGCTGTGCGTCACGGCGATCCCCAAAACCGGGTGCCTTGACTGCAACACTGTCCAGAGTACCTTTGATCTTGTTAATGACCATAGTAGTCAGGGCTTCGCCGTCCACGTCGTCCGCTATTACGAGTAAGGGGTTGCCGGTCTGGGCTATACTTTCCAGCACGGGTACGAAGTCCTGAGCGTTCTTGATTTCCTGATCCGTTATAAGAATGTAGGGATCCTCGAGGTCGACTTCCATGTTCTCGGAGTCGGTCACGAAGTAGGGAGAGAGGTACTCTCTGTCAAATTGCATTCCTTCGACGAGTTCGTAGTAAGTTTCTATACCCTCGGATTCTTCTACGGTTATTACACCGTCTTCGCCAGCCTCTTCCATCGTGTCCGCGATTATTTGACCAATTTCCTCATCATCGGCAGAAATAGTTGCAACCTGTGCAGTTTCTTCTTTTGTTGAAAGCTCTCTGCTCTTACTTTTGAGTTCCTCGACGATCTTTTCCGTTCCCCGTTTGATACCCTGTTTCAGGTATTCCGGGTTTGCGCCTGCTGCTACGTTTTTAAACCCTTCTTCTAAAATTGCGTGAGCCAATATGGTGGCTGTGGTAGTTCCGTCTCCGGCTGCATCGTTAGTTTCACTTGCTACCTCTTTGACCAGCTGGGCACCCATATTCTCGAATTTATCTTTGTATTCCTGTTCCTCGGCAATTGTAACTCCGTCGTTAGTGATGTCCGGGGCTCCAAAGTCCTGGTCCAGTATTACGTTTCTTCCCCTCGGACCTAAGGTAATCCTTACTGCGTCGGCAAGCTTGTTGACCCCTTCCTGCAGTGCTCTTCTTGCGTCCTCGTGAAATTTTACTTCTTTTGCCATGGTTTATTTAACCTCCTAAGTTATAGTTATTCAATCTTGGCGAGAATGTCTTTGTTCTTGATAACTGTCATTTCTTGTTTGTCAACTTCTATGTCCGTGCCAGAGAAGCTGGAAAGGATAACTTCGTCTCCGACCTCAACCTCGATACTTTCGTCCGTGCCTACTGCCAGTACCTCGGCCCTGATGTAGTTGTCATCAGACTTTGCACTATCGGGTAAGACGATCCCTCCTTCCGTTACTTCCTCCTCTTCTTCTGGTTCCTCGACTTCGCGAACCAAAACTCTTCGTCCTAATGGTTTGATGTCCATATATACCTCCTCTATTCTTGGTTGGTTAATTATTACTTTTATTGTTAATTAGCACTCTTGTATGCCGACTGCTAATTCAGCAAAAGTTTACCCAATTCCTTTGGTCTAGTCAACCCCCCGTTATGGTTTAGCTAGACCTTTTTTGGTTGGTTGGAAGTTAGATTAGGGATTATTTTTAAGATTAGCTCAGTTCTTTCTCCATGGAGGGACTTAAAGTTTAGCCCGTTATCCGCTCTCTACCGCTTGCCGAAGGTTCCAACATTTAGCGACTATTAAGGAAGGCTGCTCTCAGTAAGGGGGAGGGTAAATTTGAACGTAGAACCTTTCCCTTTACTGCTTTTAGCTGTAATTTCCCCTCCGTGGGATTCAACGATTTCCTTTGCGATGGTCAATCCGAGACCCGTACCTCCAGTGCCTCGAGATCTTGACTTGTCCACTCTGTAAAATCTATCAAATATATAAGGTAAGTCTTCTTCTGGGATTCCTGTTCCGTCATCCGAGACCGTTGTTACTACCTCCCCGGACGAGCTTCTCGTTTTAACTGTTACCTCTCCTTCCTCCGGAGTGTGAGTAATCGCGTTATCAATTAAGTTTCTGACGACCTGAGATATTCGCTTCGGGTCGGCTTTTAGGAAGTTTGGCCCTTCCAGGTCCTGATTCAGTTCTATCCCCTTTTCTTTGGCTCTTGCCTTTAACGCTTTTGCCTCTCGGGTAATTATGTCTTCCAGAACCACCTGCTTTCTATCCAGGTTCAGTTTACCCGCCTTTGCTCGATTAACGTCCCTTAGATCGTTTACAAGTCTATTTAGAACCAGTGATTGCTGATGGAGTGATTCGAATACTTGTTTGGTTGGCTCAATCATTTCTTCCTTCAGGCCTTCCAGATAACCCTGTATGTTGGAAAGGGGATTTCTCAATTCGTGAGCCACGTCGCTAACCATCTCTTCTCTGAGGGTTTTCTGTTCCTTTAGTCTTCGGGCTAGCTCGTTAAACGATTCTCCCAGCTTGCCTATTTCTCCTCCGGAAGTTTTTTCCACTCGCTGGTCCAGGTCTCCCCGTTGCATCTTCTTTGTTGCCTGGGTAAGTTCCCTGATTGGTTTTAAGATATTTCTGGAAAATAGTAGGGCTAGAACTATTCCGACGATCGCGGCTATAATTCCCCCTGTGAGAACGGACTTATTTACCGAATTTATAAACGTCTTTTGGAGAGGCGAGCGCTTTTGACTTTTGATGTATATCTTGCCTATTGAAAAGTCGCCCAGGCTAAGAGTTACTTTCCTTCTTGCCCAATCGGAGGCTATTTTTTTCCCTTCAAGTTTTGAAGCGGTATCGCCGATCACTTCTCCCGAGGGGCCGGTCAGGACTATCCTCTCGCTATACATCTTTGATACTTTATTTGTTAGTTCGGACACGTCTTCCCAGCTTCCCATATAACGGTAGTAATTAGAGAAAGTCAGGGCCAACCGTTGATATCTTTCCGCCTGGTCTCGGCTCACGTAACGATCGAACTGGTTTATGGCGGAATTTGACGCAATATAGGCTATCGTCCCAACCGCGATCGCTATAACCAGAAAGAAGCTTGCCAAAAGCTTTAGTCTTAAGCTACTGAACATCTGTCTTTATTCGCCCTCCTCATCGGTTAGGGGGTCGAACTTATAGCCAACCCCGTGAACGGTTTTGATATACGTTGGATCATCCGGGTTTGGTTCTAGCTTTTTTCGGATGTTTTTTATGTGTACGTCGATCGTCCGTTCGAATCCTTCGTAACCGTATCCAAGGGCGGAATGGATGAGGTCCGGTCGAGAGAACACCCGTCTTGGTTGTTTTACCATGGTTGCCAGTATCTTGAATTCTGTCGGGGTTATATCGATCGGCTCGTTATCGATTAGTACCTGGCGAGTTTCGAAATTCAGGGAGAGATTACCGTGGCTTACTTCTTTTTGCTCTTCTTCCGATGTCCTCCTGAGAACAGCCCGGATTCTGGCGAGGAGTTCGCCGGGGCTAAATGGTTTGGTTACGTAGTCGTCCGCTCCCAGATCGAGGCCTTTTATCCTATCTTCTTCCTCGGTCTTGGCTGTTAGCATAATTATTGGAATCTCGGATTCGCCTCTGACGGTACGGCAAACGTTAAGACCGTCAACTTTCGGAAGCATCAAATCCAGGACGATTAAATCTATATCACGTAGCCTGAAAAGGTTTAATGCCGCGTTTCCGTCGTAAGCTGTCAATACGTCGTACCCGTCCTTTTCCAGGTACTTTTTAAGTAGTTCTACCAGATCTTCATCATCGTCGACGACAAGCACGGTTTTTTTCATCGTTAAAGATTTATCTCGGGGACCGATCCCCGGATCGGTCCCCGGATTGTCTACTTTTAGATCACCTTTCTAGCGTTATCCATCGATAACTATTGTCCCGAACTATTCGGACTAACAGAGTTTCTCCCTTCTCAAGAGACGAGGTAACTTTTTCCCAGTCTTCAACTTCTTTAAGTGGATAAAGGTTCATGTTGCTCCTTCCCGCCTGAAGCAGTATGTCACCTTCACGAAGAGGCCCAAAGCCTTTTGTACCCGTGACCACCAATCCTTCGCCCAGGCTGAGACCGTACTGCTCCTGGAGTGCCGGAGAGTTCTCGGAGAGTGTAAGGCCAAAAACTTCGTCCGTGATCGTATTCTTATTGGCTTGCGGTTGAGTTGACTCTTCGGTTCTCTTACCCAATTCTACCGTTAGTGACTGTGTTTTTTGATTCCTAATAATAGTGAGATTGATTTTCTCCCCTACGTCGCGATACATGATTTCCTGCTGGAACTGGGTCCCACTTGTAATTTTGGTTCCGTCAATTTTCACTATTACGTCACCTGGTTTGAGCCCAGCTTTCTCGGCAGGTGATCCTTCTATTACTTCTGAGATAAGGACGCCTTTGCCTTCTTTCAGACCAAACTTTTTCCCCATCTCAGGTGTAATCTCCTGGAACCATACTCCTAGCCAGGCTCTGGTAACCTCACCTTTATTTATTAACTGTGGTAGAACTTGTTTTACAGAGTTTATAGATACCGCAAAATTGAGCCCGGTTAACGGTACCCCTTGCTGATTTCTCCGAATTATTGCAGTGTTGATCCCGATTACTTTCCCAGCCGCGTTTACCAGAGGTCCTCCGGAATTGCCGGGATTGATTGCTGCGTCAGTCTGTAGAAGGTTCTGGTAACTCCCTTCGCTATTAGGTTTTGGAATCGTCCGATTCTTTGCACTTAGCACACCCGCAGTGACTGTATTTTCGAAACCTTCAGGGTTTCCTATTGCAACCACCCATCCTCCAATCGGGGTTGATTTGGGGTTTCCCAGTGGTGCCGTGGGTAAATTTTTCACTCCCTGGCCTTCCGTAATTTCTAGTACGGCAATATCGATCATCTCGTCCTTGCCAAGTACTTTTGCCTGGAACGTCTTTCCATCGCGAAATACGAGCCTAATTTCCTGGGCACCCGATACCACGTGTTCGTTGGTCAGAACGTACTTTTTACCTTGCCACTCTATGACGAAACCCGAACCCAAAGATTGTACTTTTCGTTTTCTCTGCCGGGGTGGTTCCCCGAAAAAGTACCTAAAAAAAGGGTCTTCGAAGAAACTATAGGGACTTCCACGCCCTACACTTTTAGTTACTTCAACTCTTGCTACCGTAGGCCCAACTTTTTCTGCGGCCCGAGTAATGGCGGTTTTCTGTGACTCGTCTATGCCGTCTTCCTCCCCCGCAACTGACAATCCACCGGTTAATATAATTCCAGCTCCGATGAATATCACCAGGATTAAGGCTGTGTTCTTTCTTGCCTGGGTCATGAAATATCCCTCCAAGTTGGAAGTTTTAGTTAAGTTAATTATAGGGTATCGGCCAGATGTAAAGAACCTATGAAGGAAATTTAAATTACTCAGTTCTTTCACCATATATGGAATATATGGAAACTAGGCGGAAATTCACCAACGGTGACTTAATTTCATTATTTATCTCCCTCTACCGCTAACCTGGCTGCCGGATTTAGGGTATTTTCAGGATTTTAAGGTCAAAACAGTTGCCAGGTAAACGGTAGAGGGAGAATAATGAGCGAAATATTAAGTTCAATTGTGGTGAAAGAACTGAGTCCATTTCTAAAAGTTAAGCAACTTTTGTCCCAGTTTTATGTAGATCCAGATAGCGGCTCCAAAAATCAGCACCGCAGCGATTATTACTAACCAGGGATAGAGACCAAGTGGTTCCAACCCAAAGAAACCGTTTAAAGGTGAGTAAATGACTATGAACTGGGCTAAAATTGACGTCGCTATGGCAAGGTACAACCAGTTATTCCTCTCTATCGGTTGCCCAAATATCTTCCTTATGGGCCATATTTCCAGGAGCTCGATAAGTACCAGTTCCGTAAAGGCGACAGTTCTCGCCGCGGTAAGGTCGGGAAGAAAATGCCGGTAAGAAAAGATAATAAGGGTCGTCAGGGTCACTCCTATCCCTATTATTACGTAAACCATGTAAGAGTTTATTACGCCCTCCCCTTCTCGTCTCGGAGGTCTATCCATTACTCCCTGAGATTTACCGTCGGCTCCCAAGGCTACGGCCGGTAGTCCATCTGTTAGCAGGTTCACCCAGAGCAACATAGGAGCGGTTAACGGTAGCCCTAGCCCGGATAGAGAAGCCAAAAATACCGTTAAAACTTCAGCCAGGTTGCCGGATAGAAGCAGTGATACGAACTTTCTTATGTTATCGAAGATCGTTCTCCCTTCGGCTATCGCGTCCCTTATAGAGGCAAAGTTGTCGTCCAGGAGAACGATATCTGAAGCACCTTTCGCTACGTCGGTTCCCCGAATACCCATTGAAATACCCACGTCGGACCGCTTGAGTGACGGGGCGTCGTTTACTCCGTCCCCGGTCATAGCGACTACGTGTCCTTCTTCTTCCTTTATCAGGTTCAGTATCTTTAACTTGTGGGACGGGGACACTCTGGCGTATATATCTACGCTGGAAATTCTTGATCTCAGTTCCGAGTCGGATAGTCCATCCAGATCTTTGCCCGTTAGCACCTCTCCCTCGAAGCCCAATTCCCTTCCTATTGCTTTTGCCGTAAGGGCGTTATCACCGGTAACCATGACGGTCCTGATCCCCGCCTTTCGACAGGAATTAATTGCTTCACTTACCTCTTCTCTGGGTGGGTCGAGCATGCCCTGCAGGCCAATGAAGGTCAAATTGGATTCTATTTGTTCTTCGGATGCCTCTTCTACTTCTCCCTCGGGTACTTCCTTTATGGCAAATCCCAGTATCCTGAGAGCTTCTCCGGCTAATTTCTCTACTTCTTCCTCAAACTCCTTCCTTTTCTCTGACGTTAACTCGAGAACTTCTCCATTTTCTCTGTAACTGCTACACTTCTCGAGGATTACTTCAGGTGCTCCTTTGGCGTATGCGACCGGTCCGTCTTCGGACTCGTGAACGGTCGTCATCATCTTTCTGTCCGATGAAAACGGAATCTCGCGCATGCGGCCAAATTTGCCCGTAAGTTCGGAAGTGTCGAGCCCCGCCTTTCTCGCGGATTTGAGCAGTGCAGCCTCGGTGGGATCGCCAAGTACCTCGCCTTCTGACTGAATCTCTGCGTCGTTACAAAGAACTCCCGCTCTCAATAACCGTTCCTGTTCGGGAAGGGTTCCCGTGCCGTCAGAGGTTTTCGTCAGGTCAAGGCTCGATACGTCGACTTCTCCCGATCCCGTGTAGATTTTCTGTACGGTCATCTCGTTTTCCGTTAACGTACCTGTCTTGTCGGTACATATTGTGTCCACCGATCCGAGAGATTCTACCGAGGCCAGCCTGCGGGTGAGGGCGTTTTTCTTGGTCATCTTTTTCGTTCCCATCGCGAGAGATAAAGTAACCACTGCCGGCAAACCTTCCGGAATCGCGGCCACCGCAAGAGCAACAGCTGTGAGGAAAGCATCCAGCCAGCCCGTGCCGTGAATTAATACCGATACTGGAACGATAAGGGCTGAGATAAATAAAATTATTGTTCCCAGCCTTTTTCCGAGCTGATTAACCTCTTTCTGGAAAGGTGTTTGCTCCTGTTCGACTTCCTGTAACTTCTGGGCGACTTTCCCTATTTCCGTCTCCATGCCGGTGGAAGTTACTACGGCCTCGCCGCGGCCCCTCACGACCTGAGTGTTCTTAAAAACGAGGTTTTTTCGATCGGCGAGTTCGGCGTCTTCCTCCACGGGATCCAGCTGTTTGCTTACGGGTTCGCTCTCCCCCGTGAGTGCAGACTCGTCTACTTCCAGACTCTCCGCTTCGGTCAACCTCGCGTCGGCGGGAATCGCTGAGCCCTGTTCCAGATAGACCAGGTCACCCGGCACGACTTCTTCTAGGGGGACTTGTGTCTTCTTACCGTCCCGGCGGACCAGCGCTTCGGGTGAAGCCATTTCCTTGAGAGCCTGGATGGATTGCTCCGCCTTCCAGTCCTGAATAAACCCAAATATTCCGTTTCCAATTACGATGGCGATTATCAGGTAGAAATCCACCCGGTGGCCCATTATCAGGGATAAGGTGGCGGCTATGATCAAAATTATAACCAGAAAGTCGGCGAACTGTTCCAGAAAGAGTTTTATCGGGGAGATTTTTTCTTCCTCTTCTAGTTCGTTCTTTCCGTACTTTTCCAGTCTGGAACTCGCCTCACTGGCTGTTAGTCCGTCTGGAGATGATGATAACTGTTTAAAAATATCGTCTGCGGGAATCGTCCAGGGCTTCTTGTCACCCATCTGTATATAAATTCACCACCTGATAATTATCTAGGTCTTAAAGTATAGCGGAGACCGGAGGAAATTAAAGACACTCCAGTTTTTTTACCGCCGATTAAGTTGGTTTTAGCCTGTTATTCGCCTACCGTAGTTTGCCCGGTAATTGATTAACCTCAACGGGTTTAAGGTATACTAAACCCGATTTTTAGTTGCTCCGAAAAGTTAGTTCTCATAAAATTTCCGCATGAACTTCGCCACGTCTTCCAAAAAGATAAAAGAAATCGATAGTAAAGCCGTAAAAGACTGGGGCA
>JBDGQU010000175.1:0-2955 GCA_042218715.1 Bipolaricaulia bacterium
TACCAGGTACAAACATTTTATTACCCTGGGTTAAGGAAGCAATTACACGTGTTCGCTCGAAAAAGGACCTTCGTAATATTTTTAACATAAGATACCTTTTGTTAAAAATACTGGGAAACGCCCTATAGTACGGAGGGAAAAATTGGAGAAAATACAATCAAAACTGATAATCCTCGATAATCTTTTTTTCGGCATCCTCTTCCCCTACTTCTACCGTAACTTCGATGTGTTTTCTTATCCCCGAGTGTTCCAGTTTCGGCTTAAATAGATTATCCAGCTGAAAGACGCCCGCTGAGTTAGACATTTCAATTACTATCTCCACCGGCTTATTCTTCCCCTGTCTTATACTCACCTGCTCAATAGCCGTTGCTGAAACTGAATGGATCGTTAATTCTCCCTCTTTAAAAGGTATTCTAGCTCGGCCTTGCTCCATGTCGAGGGCGTCAGCAACTTTTACAGTACCGGCTTCCATAGTGAGGGTTTCCAGTTCTGTGCCGTGAGCGTAACAGGCGTGCAATACTTCCCCCTCCATTACCCCTAGGTTAAATCCGTCGTAAATGTCTTCGAATAATTCGGTAACTAAAGAATCCGCGAGTCCTATACCGAATTCTTCGTGATGGACTCGATGTATAGAATGACCGAGATCGTGAAGTGCGGCGGCCGTGACGATGACTATTTCAGCGTCATCTTTTGTCAGGTTGTGAGATGTCTCTACACTTGATTTTATGCCGCTATTGTGGATCAACCTAAACATACGCAATGCCGAATTAGCAACTATTTTTGAGTGAACGGGACCGTGATCGTTAATTCCCAGTCGGTCTACTGCGTTTACGTTTGCGATACTCCATAGTCCGTTCAATCTTCCGTGGTTCTGAATTTTGCTGATAACTTTTTTTAGCTTCTTGTTATCCTTAACTGGAACTGAAAATTTCATCAATATCACCGTATAGAGTTACATCCATTCAAGCCACCACCTGTCTTCTTTTTCTCCTTTTCTTTTTCGTTCAGCCCCACCGTCGTTACCGGACTGTGACAGGTTTAAGATCAATTCGCGCTGAAACTCGAGCTCTTCCATAAGATAATCGACCAGATTGGTTTTGGACTTTGGTTTAGTTTGGAATGAAGTGGAACTGTAAGAATCCGTATTAGTGTCCTCTTCCTCTTCAGGTAAGTAATCAGACCTTACAACTTCTGCCGCTTCAGATAGGAGTAATCCGCTTTCGTACAAATCCTGCAATCTGGTTAAAATTTTAACTCCCTCTTCCCCCACCAGTATCTCGTTGTTCTCGCCTCTCTTTATATAGGGCTGTATTACTTCCTCTACTGCCTTGACTCGATTACGAGTTTGATGGATCGTGTTTAGATCCAGGATGTCTTTTAGTTGTCTTACGCTTTTCATTTCCTTCACCTCAAAGCGATAACTGGGTTGTAATCATAAGCTAGACGTCCTGTAAAGGCAAAAATAGGTCAAAAAATGAGTTTTAGCAAAATCCACGCTTCTGGGTACCGGGATCTCAGTGAATCTTGAGTGTTATTTCGATTATATATATAATTTTGTTGTAGTTTTAGGTTTAGGTCTGCCAGTTTTTTTCTTTTGATGGAATAGGGTCTTGGACCCTGAGGTTATTAGGTAGAAAAGTGAGAAGAAACGGACCGGTAGGTAGGATAAATGAGATTGAATTTTGTCCCTGTTATGAGGTGGAATTATGGCAAATAACAATGCGAACACCGAAATAGAGCTAAAAGTCGCAGGAGCCAACCAACAGGACTTCGGAAAAGGGGTTGCCAGGATTAGTACTGATACCATGAAAAAGCTGGGAATTTCCCGGGGAGATATTATAGAGATAGAAGGAAACGACAAGACGGCCGGTATAGCAGTGGAGGGCTACTCTCAGGACAAGGGACTGAATATTATTCGGATCGACGGGTTGATGAGGAACAATGCCGGCACGAGCATCGGGGATCAGGTCAGGATCAGAAAGGCCGACGTGAAGGAAGCCAAAAAAGTGACTATAGGACCTGCCTCCGATAATCTGAGACTCAGGGGGAGCGGTCAGAGCCTGAAGCAGGTTCTTGGTGGACGGCCGTTGACGACAGGGGACGTCCTTTCCACGACGATAAGGCGTTCGAAGAGCCCGTTCGGTTCTGACTTGATGTCCGAAAGTTTTTTTCAGGACTTTCTCGATTCGAGCAGCTTTGGTCTGGGGGAGATCCGATTACAGGTCCTTGGCACGAGCCCCAGAGGCATCGTCAAGGTTACCAATAAGACCCAAATCGAACTTAAGCCGGAATACGAGGAGGTCGAGGAAGGTGAAAAGTACGTTGGAGTTACCTACGAGGATATAGGTGGACTCGACGACGTCCTGCAAAGAATACGGGAAATGGTCGAACTGCCTCTGAAAAACCCCGAATTGTTCGACAGGTTGGGAATAGACCCGCCCAAGGGCGTTCTTCTCCACGGACCTCCGGGAACCGGAAAGACCCTGCTGGCAAAGGCAGTTGCGAACGAAACCGATGCTCACTTCACCTCGATAAACGGCCCGGAAATAATGAGCAAATACTACGGGGAATCCGAACAGCAGCTCAGGGAGGTTTTCGAAGAAGCTTCGGAAAACGCCCCCGCGATTATATTCATAGATGAGCTAGACTCTCTTGGGGTGAAAAGGGAAGAAGCCTCCGGGGAGGTAGAACGAAGAGTTGTTGCTCAACTCCTGGCTCTGATGGATGGGCTAAAACCCAGAGAGAACGTCGTCGTAATTGCTGCAACTAATCGAGTGGATGCAGTGGACGAAGCTCTTCGTCGACCCGGCAGATTCGACAGGGAGATCATGGTGGGGGTTCCCGATACGGAAGGACGGAAGGAAATATTCATGATTCATACTCGAGGGATGCCGCTGGCTGAGGACCTCGACCTGGACGAGTTTATAGAACTTACTTACGGGTTTACCGGGTCCG
>JBDGQU010000176.1:0-6010 GCA_042218715.1 Bipolaricaulia bacterium
CTCAAGTGGGACTTGGTCATTTCGGAAACTTCTCTCATTTGTTTCACCTCTGATTAAAAATTGTAGCGCCTCCGTGATTCAAAACAAATACAAATTATTTTGTTCAAGTTCGACGAATTCCCGGAATTAGCTAAAGACCGCGATAGACGAAAATACAGACCCTGAACTTCAAATCTCCGTAAAATACAGAAACCTCTAGTGGAAAAGTACTAAATTTTCCGGAACACACTTATCTAAGTCGAATATCCGGTTAAATGTCCTCCACCTTAAACTCCCGTGACATCAGTCTCTTAACTTCTCGAGAGGGAGAACTTTCCTCCTCAATAATTCTGTAAAGGCTGTCAGTTATGGGGACGGGAATATTTCGATCGGAACACAGTTGATGGACGTTCCTGGTTGCAAAAACTCCCTCCACCACCATATCCATCTTATCAAGTATAACCTCGACCGATTGCCCCTTCCCCACTTTGACTCCGAAGCTTCGGTTCCTGCTATGCTCGCTCGTACAGGTAGCGACAAGGTCTCCGACTCCTGCCAGCCCAAAGAAGGTCTCCTTTCTGGCTCCCATCGACCTTCCAAATTTTACCATCTCGGCAAGACCTCGGGATATCAACGCACTCGTCGTATTGTCCCCGTAACCCAGCCCTCTCGCTATCCCCGAAGCGATAGCTATTATGTTCTTATATCCCCCACAATACTCCACTCCTCCGATATCAGAAGAGAGATAAATTCTAAAAGTACCGGTAGACAGCTCCTCCTGTAGCTCCCTGCCTATATCCAAATCCCCCGCGAGTATAACTGCCGTAGGGTCCCCAGCTGCTACTTCCTCCGCGTGGCTTGGTCCGGATAGTGTAAATACTTCAACGCCCTTGACTTCTTCTCTTAAGACTTCAGACATTGTTTTGAAAGAACTCTTCTCGAACCCCTTTGCCAGGTTAACCAGGTAGTAAGTATGATCGTCGATATGAGGAGCTACTCTGGAAGCGACCTCTCTTACGGCAAAAGAGGGAACAGCCAGGAATATTACTTCTCCGTGGGATACCGCTTTTGAGATATCGGTGGTTATGGAGAAATTTTCTTCGGGCAAACTGGCCCCGGGTAGGTATTTTTCATTTTCACCTTTGTTCCTCATCCTCTGGGCCTGGTTCTCTTTTCTAGACCATAGCACGGTAGAATGACCACTGGTTGCGGTAAGACGAGAAAAAGCTGTGCCCCAGCTTCCAGCACCAATCACGGAAACTCGCACGGTTTACCCCCTAATTAAAAACTACAACGAGTGTGATTCGCTCAAACTCAGTTCTCTCACCATTATATGAAAGCTAAGCGGAAATTCACGCACGGTGACTTAATTGTATCGTTTATACCCTCTACCGCTTGCCTGGCTAGAAAAATTAGATCCGCAATATAACGTCGTCGGAAAAGTTGGCAAATGAGATTAGAATCAGTTAGCATTTTTGATCGAATCCAAATTAAAAGTAAGGTAATCAATACTAAATTTCTCTTACCAGCAGGTGTTTCCAATGTCGGAAAAAGATAAAAATAAACTGGAAGAAATAAAGGAAGAAGTTATAGAGCTAAATGACCTGGTAAAGTATCAGCCGGGAGCAGTGGTCAGTCGAACCTTAGTCGACAAAAATACCGTGACGCTCACCCTATTCGCGTTCGATAAAGGGCAAACCTTAAGCGAACACACTTCACCTCATAGTGCCATTTTACAGGTGCTGGAGGGTGCTACCAGGGTAACTATAGACGGCAAGGGTTACGAACTCCAGGCCGGGGAATCCATCATCATGCCGGCAAACGTACCGCATGGTGTAGATGCCGTCGAAAACTTCAAGATGTTTCTCATAATGGTGAAATAGTCTACTTGGTTCCTTCGGATCGTAGGTTCAGCTCAATGTAGAGCTATCATAGCTTAGTTAGCCTTGAAGTCCAGACCGGACTTCAACAAGACTAGACTTATCGAGCGATAAGCCTTTCCACGAGTTCCCCTCACCATTAGCCTGGTCTGTCAGCAACGGTATAACCAACCCTCGAGGCCAAATCCATGTATTCTCTAGACTAACGTGATCTCGAAAGGTGAATAATTTCCTTTGTCGGTCCCACCACCTGAGCTAAAATATCGTAAAAAAGGGTCATTGAGAAAATTTCGCCAATTCCACGACGTCAGCTAAAGATTGGGAGGTCAAATTGAGAAATGGGATAACCGAGAACCGGATATTGCTGGTCCTGCTCGGGTTACTTTTCACCTTTTTACTTTTCTGGTCCTCTCACACTACTGCCATAGCTGCTGAAGATTACGTCAGGACGGAGACGGGCAAAGAACATAAAATTTACGGGTTCAATCAACCTAGAGGTCCAAATCAGCTAATAGTGTATACGCCCGAATACGGCAAACGAACGGGAACAAATCCCTGGGGAGTCGAAGCAATAGTTAAAAACGACAAAGTGACCGAAATAAGACAGGGCTTCCTGAATCAAAATTCGGACTCACCGATTCCAGAAGAAGGTTTTGTTCTGTCAGCACACGGTAGCGCCAAACAGTGGTTGACGTCAAACCTCGAAAAAGGTATGAAGGTCGAGTTAATTCAAAAAGGAAGAACGAAAGTGGGGATTCTAGTTAGTGGATATAACCTGGCATGGTACAATCAGATGGGGCTTAAAGCGCCGGATTGGGCATTCTTTCAGGAAATGGAAAATCTCGTTCAACTTCTCAAAAATCAGGGATACGAGATAGTTACTTTATCCGACCAGGACCTGGAACAAGCTTATAAAGCCGAAAGCAACCTGGATAGAAAACTGTTCGCCCATCTTCAGGAGATAAAGACATTGATCTTGCCCAATACCAGAAGAATGAGCCAAATGGAAGTGCAAAACGTCAGACAATACGTCCAAAATGGCGGAACTGTGCTGGCAATCATGCAGGCTTCTTACAGGGACGAGAGCGATAAAAAGGTAGGGAACGGGGGTTACCAGCTCGGAAACCTGTTCGGAATATCTTACGACTCTTTCTCCTGGGACCAGGGCAGACATACCTACATTAGAAAAAGTAAAGATCACGAGATCTGGCAGGGGCTGAACGGTACGATAAGAAACGAACGAGGCTGGGCAATGGTAAATAGCCCGACAAGCAGTGGAAGCGTCCTTGGGTCGTGGTACAACTCCAGCAGAGAACCTTCCCACTCCCGGGGGAATAACGCTGCTATAGTAGAAGGAAGTAGAACTCTTTACGTAGGGGAACAGTTACTGGCTCCGGAAAACTTCCGAAATAAAGAAGTAAAACGCTTGCTGAGCAATATGGTAAGTTACCTATATAACATGAAGCCAGTTGCCGGCGGAAAAATTACAACTGATGCCAAAACCGAGACCGAACAACCCACAAAAGAGGATCAGACCGGTCAAAAATCCGAGGGAGGGCTTGATCCAATCCTGTTAGCGGGCGTGGGAATCGCCGCGGCAATCGCCGGATATATCTTCCTGTTTTAATTTAACCTAGAAACTTTAAACTTAGAATTTTCTAACCAGCCACGGACTTCTTGATTAATAACCGGGGGAAAGCCGGTCAATCTTATCGCCAAAGACCACATGGGGTTGAGATATGACCCGAATGGTCTGTTAGAAGTGACTGGATAAGGTTCCAAGAATTTGGAGGTGCGTTTACATGAGCACAAAAATTGGAGTAGTATTCTACAGCATGTACGGTCATACGTACAGAATGGCCGAGGCGGAGGCAGAAGGAGCCAGGAAAGTCGAAGGTACCGAGGTCGAAATGTATCAAGTGCCGGAGCTAGTCCGCGAGGAGAAACTGGAAGAATCGGGAGCAAAGGAGGCACGCGAGGCGTTCAACGAAGTACCCGTAGTGGAACCGGAGGACCTGGTGGAGTTTGATGGAATAATCTTCGGTACGCCGACGCGTTTCGGAAACATGGCAGCACAGATGAGGAACTTTCTCGACAAAACCGGGGGGTTGTGGCAGGAAAACGAACTCGTTGACAAGGTAGGCAGCGTATTTACCTCTACGGCCACCCAACACGGAGGTCAGGAAACTACGATAACCAGCTTTCATACCACGTTATTTCACCTGGGTATGGTAGTTGTTGGCGTACCGTACGAGAACGAGGAACTCATGAATATGGAAGAGGTATCCGGTGGCTCACCCTACGGAGCTGCCACCCTGGCCGGACTCGACGGGTCCCGTCAGCCAAGTGAGAACGAACTAGAGATAGCCAAGCACCAGGGTGAGCACGTAGCTGAAGTAGCAGGGAAGCTCCAGTAGCGGTAGACCGTGCTTAATCGGAAAACCTGCCAAGTTATCCGGTAGCTAGTAGTCTCCTCCGACAGAGAGCCATCTTGTTAGCCGGCGGCCGGGAAAGTTAAACCCTCAGACTTAACCACCATTTTGTTTAGTGACCCCTTTCTTCCTTCCTCTGCCGAATTTTGATATTCACCTCTAATGTTAACTAAAACTAGAATGAAAAGGTATATTTAAACCCCAAATGCCAACCAAAACCAGCACTTTCGGCCTCGGTGAAAGCCAGCCCACCGCCCGCGAAAACTGATAAAGGGACACCTTGACCGGGGAAATCAAACTCAACTCCTCCGAAGGTTCTTGACTGCTTCCAAAGGCCGTTTGATGAATAGTGCGTGGAAAGACCTAAATACGGGGAAAAGTTCATTATCTTTACCGGATACAGTTTCCCTGCCAAAGAAAAGTCGACAGGATTTGTTTCCTCTCCCGAATTCGCTGTATCAGTGAAACTAAGGCCGGCCCCAACTTCAACGGCAAGTACCCAAAACTGTGCTTCGGCAAAAACAAAAGGGGAAGTGCCAACAATTTTTGCTCCCCCGCTCAGTTCCTGGCCAGAAGTCATCCCTGAGCATGTGAAGAGAAGAGTGAAAACCAATAACGTCAATAGAATTACTTTAGTTTTGGAAGGTTTCATTGTTTAACCTCAGAAGTAGTTTAATCTTCGAAACTATCAATGAACTCGTCTATAGGTATTGCAGTCAAAGTCTGTATTTTTACAGTTCCTCTGGAGCCTAGCTCGACGGAGACTCTTGATATAGTTTCCTCATCAGGAGCCTCTACTATATTCACGAAATCGTACGGCCCTAAAACCGCAAACTGTTTCTTTACTTCGGCCCCCAGTCTCTCAATCTCTTCATTTACCTCCTTAATCCTCTCCGGATGTTTTTTGATGGTCTCTGCACCTTCGTCAGTTACTTCACTCAATAATATGAAAGTGGACATACTTTCACCTCCCGATTTTTATATTTACACCATTGGAGCAAATAATCAAGTAGTAACGAAGTGCGGGTAATGTAGACCCTTGAAAAGATAAGGACTTAGGGGTGATTATGACTTATGAAAGTGCTTTACATTATTATCTTTGAAAGGAGATAGTTTCTGGCCCATAGGAAGGTGGGGAAGGAACGGCATAACGTCTGAAGACGCTCAGCTATTACCTTACCGAAAAATGTTACCCAAAGATGCCAAAGAAGCTGTGGGTAGTAGAAAATGGATAAAACATTGGAAACAGAAATATAGTGAGATCCTCCCTATTGTAATTTCAACAGAAAATAAGGGTCTTTTGTTGGATAGTGGTGAGGAATTTGGTTCTCCAGCGATTTACAATTTGGATTTTAATATGAAAGACTTCCCCGCAAATTTGAAAAATTTTGAAATTAAGTAATTGGGATGAATTTTAATTGATAAACTTTTTCTCACCACCTACTACGCATCGACCTCCCGTGCACGGGATAATATGGCGAGACTGTACTGGGAGTAGATGTCGAACTTTACCCGGAAAAAGTCTGGGCAAAAGAACGGAAAACTGGTTCCAAATAGTTTCTTAGGAATACAAGGAACTACTGATAATAGAAAAAAGTAAGTACCTAAAAGCTTGTTGAGGGGGCAAGAGGCTGTAACTTGCCCCCTCTAATTACTCAAAACTTTGCAAACAATAAGACACCAGAAAAACCCAAAGGAGGCTAAAAAGGGCAAAACTGG
>JBDGQU010000177.1:0-2764 GCA_042218715.1 Bipolaricaulia bacterium
TTTATATCCTTTATGATACTAACTATGAAGGAATAGCTCAAGATGGTGGTCAGACAGCCCGGACCTCTTTGATTTCGGGTAATTTGGACTCCAGTACCTTTTCCACTCCCTGTTTCAGTGTCATTGCCGACATAGGACAGCCTACGCAAGCTCCTACCAGCTGGACCTTAACTACGTTATCCTCGGTGATCTCTTCCAGTTCCACGTCTCCCCCGTCTGCCTGAATTGACGGCCTGACTTCGTCCAGTGCTTCTTCGACTTCTTCTTCTGTAATCATTTTACTCACCTTTTATTCACTCAAAAAAGTTGGGTAATTGACTCCAGTTTTCTCACTTGAGGGTAACTAAGTTACGGTAGCATTACAAGACTGGTTTTCAAGTCTATGAATTGGTAAATGGTTCAGCCACCGTCGTTGTCTACCGTGGGTTGAACCTTCGCCCCGTTACTCGGAGAGACGGGGAAGACCCCCGGAGTTATTCCAAACTCTTTTTCGAATTCACGAGTCGCCTTTTCCTTGTAATCGGTAACCCGGCTTTCGGGGACCAGATGAATTGTCGATCCCCCAAATCCTCCCCCGGTCATTCTCGCACCGGGTATTCCTTCGGTCTCAGCAAATTTGACTAGAAAATTCAGTTCCGGGCAACTAACTTCGTAGAGGTCGCGAAGACTCGAGTGGGAGGCGAAAAATAGCTTTCCGGCATCCTCCACGTCTCCCCGCTGGAAAAGGTTAGCTGCTTCCGTTGCCCGTTCGTTCTCCCGAACTACGTGTTCAACTCTGTTTGCCAGTTTCTCGTCCAGTAGGGGCAAAACGTGGTTGAGCTCGTCCGGCGGGATTTGGCTGAGGGAGTCGTAATTTTTTCCCTCGGCCCGGTCGTTTATCTCGGCCAGAGCTGATTCGCATTCCTGCCGTCTCCTGTTGTACTCGTTATCCCCGTGGGTATGTGAGACAGTGGTATCTATCACTAAGATCTTGTAATCATTAAGTTCTAAGTCTACGTTCCTGTGAGAAGGCCCGGACGTATCTATTAGCAATGCGTTTCCCTCTCTTCCCAGATAAGATGCGTACTGGTCCATAATTCCCGTATTGGCCCCAACGAAGTCGTTTTCAGCCGATTGGCAGAGGTTTATCAGTTCGAGGTCGTCGAGTCTTTGGAGATTAAGAGTGTCGATAGTTCCTACCGCGGTGACTACTTCGAGGGCGGCCGAGCTGGAAAGCCCACTTCCCACTGGAATTTCGGAGCTAATATAGAGATCGAAGCCGGAGATCGCTTTGCCCCGGCTTTTCAGACCCGATAAAACACCACAGACGTAATCCGTCCAGGTGCCTCGTTTCTCGTCGATGTTCGCTAAATCTATTTCTACTTGTTCGTCCAGGTTGCTTGAATGAAGCCTTATTTTATCCCCGTTCGTCTCTCTAAATAGTCCATAGGTATATCGGTCTATTGCGATAGGTAGCACGAGTCCGTCGTTGTAATCCGTATGTTCTCCTATCAGGTTTACCCTGCCCGGAGCCCTATACATACCTGGCTTCTCTCCCCGGCCGAATACTTCCTCGAACCTTTCCTTCAATTCCGCGGTTTTCATTTTTTCTCTCCGGTCACCGGGTTCGAGTCTTTTAAATCCCTTGCCATCTTTTCCGGAGACAGGGAAGAGATAAACGTGCTGGTGCCCGTCTCGACTCCCGCTCTGTACTTTATCTTGTCTTTACCACGCTGAAGGGAATAGAACTCGAGGTGAAAGTGGTAATAAGAGTAGTCCTCTCCGTTCACTGGTGCCTGGTGAAAACTGTTTATGTAGGGGAAATCGGCTATCGGAAAGAGATTCCGGTATTTATTGAGTACGGTCTTTATTCCGGTTGCCAGAGATCTAACCTCTCGGTCCTTCAGGGATAAAATGGTTGGGAAGTGCCTTTTCGGGTAGAGGTGAACCTCGTAAGGAAACCGGGCATAGAAAGGCACGAAAGCGATAAAGTTGTCGTCTTTCCAGACGATTCGGTCACCGAAATCCTTCTCCTTTTCTAGCACGCGGCAGAAGATGCATTCGTCACGGTTTTCGTAGTGAGTTCTTGCGCTTTCGACCGACTTTCTCGCCAGGGGCGGAATAAAGGGAAAAGAGTAAAGTTGTCCGTGGGGATGGTCGAGAGTCACTCCGATTTCCCGGCCCCTGTTCTCGAAGATGTATACGTAATCTATAAAATCTTCCTTCGATAATTCTTCGAACCTGTCCCGCCAGACCTCGACCAGGTCCTGGAGTCTTTCCGGGCTGAGGTCAGCCGGAGAAGCGTCGTGATCCGAAGAATAAAGGATAACCTCACACACTCCCCTGTTTTCTCGCACCTTATAAAATGAATCCCCCTCAACGTTTGGAGTTTCTGGGTTTCGTTCCAGGGCGGGGAACCTGTTTTCGAACGAGACGATGTAATAGTCGTCCTGGGGTACCTCAAGGACACCCGGACAAAGAGGGCAGCTGTCTTCGGGGAGGACCGGTCGATCCTGTCGGGCGTCGGAAATTATATTCCAGCGCTTTAAAATCGGGTTCCAGCGAAGTTCCGGCATCTAATCTGCCTCCCCGCTTTCCGGTCGGGAATAATAAATTATAATTCTTCCATCTTCTTTTTTTTCTTTCTTTTTAATTAGGCCTTCACCGATAGTCCGCTTTCTCGTTTTGTTCATTTTTATACCTCTTCGTATTTATACCACTTCTAAATATATAGAAATTTATCCTCGCCCCTTCGATCAGGAAGTATAATCCCTACTCGCACCGC
>JBDGQU010000178.1:0-24911 GCA_042218715.1 Bipolaricaulia bacterium
CGTTGGGCTTTTTTGATTCATTTTGTTATTGATGACCTCCTTTGGGGGAAAGTTCACAAAACTTGCCGAGGAAGCTCCAAAGCTCGCTGTGGGGAGGACTCGGCCAGTTTTTCTCCTGGTTTTCAAGCCTTCTATAACTTTTGGGCGACGACATCAAATGCCTGAATAGTTTTATCGATATCTTCCTCCGTATGTTGAACTGATAAAGTCCAGGGTTCAGTTCCCCAACCCACCGGATGGGGTATAATTCCTTCGTTTAACATCCCCAGGAAAAACTTTTTAGACAACTCTTTCACTTCATCATCGACGTATTGGTTAAAATCCCGATCGTTCTTTATCGGATGTGGGGTGAAGTATATCGCCCCACATTCTCCTACCGAGGTTATATAAGCAGGCAAATTATGTTTGTCAATTACTTTCTCGTAACCCTTAACCAACTTCTTATTTAAGCCGAATACCTCGTCGTATACGTCCTCTGTCAGAACCTCCCGAAGGGTGGCAAGTGCGGCCCGAACTACCAGGGGATTGGCATTATAAGTACCGGCGTGAGCAACGCCGTCTTCCATTCTTATTTCGTTCATAATCTCATCCCGGGCCCCAAACGCTCCAATAGAGAGTCCGCCGCCGATTGACTTGGCAAGACATACAATATCGGGTTCCAGGTCGTAATATTCGCACGCTCCTCCGGGCGATAATTTTACTCCGGTTTTTACTTCATCCAGGAGAAGCAGGGCGTCGTTTTCGTGACACAAATCTAAAAGTTTATGGAGAAAATTGTCTTCGGGAAGAACACAACCGCGATTCATTAATACTGGTTCAACCAATACTCCCGCAATTTCGCCCTTATATTTTTCAAACAGAGTTTTAAAGGAGCCTAAATCGTTGAAGGAAGCCAGTAGTGTATCACTACACGCCTTGCTGGAAACTCCCCTATATTTAGGCCGAGTTTTACCATTACCGTCTTTTTCAACAAGTACAGCATCGTGTACTCCGTGGTAACTACCTTCGAGCTTAATGATCTTTTCTTTGCCCGTGAATCCCCTGGCCAGTCTGACCGCGTGCATCGTAGTTTCCGTCCCAGAATTAGTAAATCTCACTTTATCCACGGGAAATCTTCTAACCAATTCTTTTGCGAGTTCGGTCGATAGTTTATGGGGCTTAGTGTATAAGGTACCCAATTCCTTTTGCTGATCTATTGCCTCGTTAACCTTAGGATTAGCGTGGCCTACCAGTTGAGCTCCGTAATTCATACATAGATCTATGTATTCATTTCCGTCGGCGTCAACAATTTTTCCACCTTGAGCTTTTTCAACAAAAAAGGGATAGGGCTCAAAATACCTAAAAGTACTTCCCACTCCGACCGGAAGGTAATTCTTTGCTTCCTCGTATAACCTTTGAGAAGTAGGAGTTCTTTCCCTGTACCGATCCAGAAATTTTTGCATTTTTTCACTCCTCCGGACAAAATATCGGTCTAATTAGCTCAAATATTGGCTAAATACCTCACCCCAAGGGCGAGGTTTCTAATACCCGTAAACCAAAATTACAGCCGACTTATCCCCTGCCAAATTCCGGGAGAATTTTCGGTAATTTGAGGTGGCAAGGGTAGAAAGACGTAGTACCGGACCCTCAGTGTCGGAAATAATTGATTGATGGAATTGCATGAATGCTACACTGGTAAGTTTTTTCCACCCAGTGATCATAAATGCCTCCTTTAGGGCAAAATCCATCGTAAGACACCATTTAATTCCATCTATGTACTGCTTTTAGTATTACAAATATATAAATAGCTGTCAAACCGAAATACTATTTGCCTGGCTCCCGAGGTTTCGGGTATTTTCAGGGTTTTAAAGTTAAATCAGTTGCCAGGTAAGCTGCAAAGGGAGGTTAACAGGCTAAATATAAGACTTATTGAAAAACTGAGTTCATAAGAGCACTGGAGGAGATTGTACAAAAGTTAAGAAGGGTTTACTTACCTGAGCTTGGGGAGAAGCGCCCAGTTTTGTTTTGAGGACGAATTGACTGGTAACTAGGAGGTCCGGCACTGAACCAGGAAATTAGGCAGGGTAAAGCATTCGAACAGAGAAGCGATCACGTTTTCCCGACCCACCCTGGTATATAGGCCGTTAATTTCTTGCTCGTACAGGAACAACCCAATTAGATAGCCAAACTTCTCGAAGCTTAGCTCGTCATCCCTGACGTAGAGAAATTCCTTCTGGGGCACGTCGCAGAATTCTTGAGCTATGTAATCCCGTCCCTGTACTTCATTCACTTTTTCTTCCCACTCGTCGGGCTCGAAGTCCTCGCCCACGTAAACGCCATGACCGGCAAATTTATCGAACGGTTTTAGCAGAAACCTGTTTTTCTCCTCTATCAATTTATCTTTCAACATACTATCCCCTTCGTGAAATATCCGGCTTAACGGGAAGTATTCCTCGATGAATTCGGTTTCCTCTTCGGTGAGAAAGTCGGTGTAGTCTTCCTCCTGTAGTATGGCAAATAAGGACTTATTGTGAACTATTTGGGAGGTAAAACCACCCACCACGCACACGTTTCCGTCCATATAGGCATTCAAGAACGGCTCGACTTCTTCGTATCGGTCTACTATTTTATGCGTCGTGGCTCGACGATAAACCAGGTCTATCTTCCCTGAATCCGCCAGAAGGTTTTCCCCGTCGTAATCAAGTTCTCGAGGATCTTCTATTATCGCTCGAACGCCCCTATTCTCAAATTTCTTTTTATATTCCTGAAATTCGCTATTTATCCCCTCACCTTCGAAATCTATTATAGCTATCGTTTCAGGGTTTCCCGACCCTCCCGAGAACTCTTGATAAATGTTAATTATCGTATCAATCCAGTTTTCCATGGGGGTGTAATAACCTACCTCGCAACCCTCCGGGATAAACTCCAGTGCTCTGGATCCGGATAAAGCATTCTGAAGTACCCTGGCCTCGTTCATTCCCGCGGAACCGTCCGTATTGAACTCACAGAATTTTAATCCTTCCTGGTAATCGTAAAATACATCAAAGCGGGCCACGGGAAAGGGGTTCTCGTAGCCGGGATCGGTAAGTATAAGCTCCTCGGCTCTTTTCGAAAACGGGAATACTTGACGGAAACCCTCGTCGGATTGATATTTCTCTATTGTCTTGGTTAGGATCACGGTCAACTGATCCAGTATTCCCTCTATCCAGGCCAGGTCTTCCGGCGAGAAAAACATCGGCTGATAGAGAAAATCTACCGGCTCACCCTGATATCTGGCCGAAGAGTTCTCGACCTCTTGCCTTATCTCCCAGTAGTCTCGGAGAAACTCATCCGGTCGCGACCTTACATCCTCGCGAAATTCTGCCAGTAATTGCTCGGCATTCATGTTTACCCTACTCGATTGATGATTTCGCTCAAATTACACCAGGAAAGGCGCTCAGCCTTCTCACTCGAAACTGAGTTTAAAGTCTTCTGTTTTGGTGTTAGTTCCTCGTTAGCTAATACTATAAGCGGCTCAAGATACTGCTTCTCCCCCGGTTTCAGCCCTTGTTCAGCTAGATCAAGTAAGTCCCGATAGGTTGAAAATACTCCCGATTGGCCACCTGTACCTACACCCCGTTCGGTCATCCGGCGTTTACGTTCCAGAAACTCCTCCTGAGAAATTCCCTCGTACCTGCTATAGAGATTTTCCAGGTTCTTCTCGCTATATAAAAGCCCTTTCCAGAAACAAAGGTAAGCAAAACCATACGGATAAGGCAGCGAGTCACCCATTCTTATTTCCAGGTGGTTCTTAGTTCTTACATCGGGAAAAACCGTGGTAAGAAGATAATCTAGTTCTCCACTCGTCGGATTCAAATCCTCAAGAAGTATATCCTTAAGCAATTTGTCCTTCGAATAAACGAGTTCCCCTTCTTTTTCGTACGCTATTGGGGGTGTATTCAACAAATACTCCGCGTAGTCTTCGTAACCAAACTGGCCAGAGAATAATCCCACCGGGTAACCACAACGATCGGCGTCGCAGTTCTCCCAGATCAACTGTCGTAGGTTTGGCCTCGTGAACACGCTCCCCTCGAAATACGGCGAATTATCAAGCACCGTATAAACTAACGGAGAGAGGATGTTTGCTACCAGGTTCTTTTTTTCGTAGTCCCTTTCATCGAAGTAATCGAAATTTACGTGAATTGATGCTGTACCTTTCATCATATTGTAGGCGTATTTTCCCTTGTCGCTAAAATATTCGTACATGTATTCGTATCGTTTTTTAGGTAGAAACGATATTTCATCGACTCTGCTCCTCGGTTGATAACCCAAACAGAAAAGATTCTTATCCCAGGGATCCAGAATAGATGAAACTTCTTTTACGAAGTCCAGATATATAGTTTCCAGTTCTTCAATCGAGGATTGCGGAAGAACACTTAATTCCAGTTGACCTCCTGGTTCCAGAGCAACTCTCGCCCGTTCCCCTTTTAGGCCTACGATGTTATCTTCCTCCAACTTCGGCTCCCAATTACCCTTCGCAAGATTTCTCAATAAATCTTCTATCCCTTCTTCCCGGTGATAACTGGTCGCTTTTAACGTTTCCTTGTCCAGGACGAAATGTTCTACCTCTATCCCCATCTCCCCTTCCTCACGAGAGCACTCGGCACGTTCAAAATAGTCAACTAATAAATCTATCTTTGTCCTATATTTCGTCATTTGAACTCCTATTCGCCATTTTTCCCCAATCCCTATGGGGTCTACTATTCCCTATAC
Source organism: Bipolaricaulia bacterium (assembly GCA_042218715.1). Taxonomy (GTDB): domain Bacteria; phylum Bipolaricaulota; class Bipolaricaulia; order M55B111; family M55B111; genus JAGXLP01. The sequence goes on from JBDGQU010000178.1 coordinate 4,732, forward strand.
AGGAATTGGCATTTTTGCCATCCATTTAGTTTATTTGCTCGGAACCTTGTTCTCAACTTTGTTTTTGCAATTACCAATACTAGCTGAGACCCCACCGAGCTTGGCCCGGGGATGAATCCACTGGTGGGTTTTTTACAGGACCCGTCCTTTGGGCGGGGTTCTTGACCTTATCTTTATGAAGCGGGTTCCGGACGTGAGAGTCACCCACTATTGCCGAACGTCCCCTCCTGGCGTTATCAGGTCAAACCAGGCCCACGATAGCAACCAAAATTGGCCGAAACCCTATCCAGAATAGGGATTTAGACCTGGCAATCTATTCTGATTTTCTTTATAATATGGATACTTATGGTGATGTAACTTCAGTTACGCTATTTTAGATAAGCTATAGAATTTCAGCGGTTGTTCGTATTAACGATTGGTAAGCTAGAAATGCACCCTGAATTCATTGTGCTACTGGACGAGAGAGATTTAATCCAATTACCGTAAGTCAATATTGACAGTTTATTAACTATGAATAAAAAATTGAAGAAGTCCACATATTCGCCTAATTCGGTTTGAGGTGGTTATATGCCATACGAAGCAGACCAAATAAAAGTATTGGAAGATCTAGAGGCCGTCCGCAAGAGACCGGGAATGTATATTGGAAGTACCGGCCAGGAAGGCGTAATGCATCTAATCAACGAGGTACTAGACAATAGCATCGATGAAGCCCTCGTGGGAGAATGCGACGAGATAAAAGTAATCGTTCACGAGGACAACAACGTCACCGTCGTCGATAACGGGCGAGGTATCCCTGTAGACACTCATGCGGAAAAGGGAATGAGCGGTGTAGAAGTTGTCATGACGACCCTTCACGCGGGGGGGAAATTCGACCATAAAAGCTACAAGGTGAGCGGAGGACTCCACGGTGTCGGCGTATCCGTCGTAAATGCCCTCTCGGAATGGATGAGGGTAGAGGTTCAGCGGGATGGCGCCAGGTACAGACAAGATTTTACCCGGGGAGAAACTCTCTCCGAGCTCAAAGAAATTGACCCCGCTGAAGGCGGCCGAGGGACCAAGATTACCTTCAAACCGGACGAAGAGATATTCGGCGAGTTCGAATACGACCTTCCGAAGTTAACTCACCGGCTCAAAGAACTTGCCTACCTTAACAAGGGATTGAAAATAATCCTGGAAAACGTCGAGGCGGACGTGACAAAGTCATTCAAATTCACCGGGGGGATAAAGGAGTACGTAGACTCGATAACGGAAAACGAGGAAAGAATTCACGACGAACCAATATACTTCAAACGAGAAAAAGAAGGAAACTTTGTCGAGGTAGCTCTTCAGTTTACCAAGAAATTTTCGGAATCCATATACTCGTTCGCCAACAACATCAATACTCAGGAGGGCGGCAAACACGTAACAGGGTTCAAGACGGCAATGACGAAGACGACCAACGAATACGGACGGTCGAAAAAAATACTAAAAAAGAGTGATGACAACCTAGCGGGGAGAGATATCCGGGAAGGTTTGACGGGCATAATTAACGTAAGACTTCCGGAGCCGGAGTTTGAGGGCCAGACAAAGACTAAACTTGGAAACCCGGAAATAAGAGAGATCGTCCGGAACTTTACCTCTGAAGCTCTCCTTGACTTCTACAAAAGCAACAAACAGGTCGCCCGAAAGATAATTGAGAAATCTATCGAAGCGGCTAGGGCCAGGAATGCCGCAAAGAAGGCAAGAAAACTGGCGAGAAAGAACGCGATGATTTCTACTTCTCTGCCGGGGAAGCTAGCAGATTGCACTCAAAGAGACCCCGAAGGTAGCGAATTATTCATAGTAGAGGGGGACTCTGCCGGCGGATCTGCAAAGAGCGCCCGGGACAGAGAATTCCAGGCGATACTTCCCCTCAGGGGCAAGGTTCTGAACGTCGAGAAATCGCGGATGAGCAAGCAACTGGAAAATAACGAACTCAAATCGATTATTACGGCAATGGGAACAGGTGTCCAGGACCACTTCGCAAAAGAAAAGCTCCGCTACGAACGTATTATTATAATGACTGACGCCGATGTCGACGGAGCCCATATCCGGGCGCTACTCCTTACTTTCTTTTATCGAAACTTTGAACCACTAATTGAGGACGGGCACGTTTTCATCGCCCAACCTCCCCTCTATAAAGTCCAAACAGGAAAAAGCAAGCAGTATTTCTACTCCGATCAGGCACTTGACGAGTTCATGGCAGAAAGGGAGAGAAAGCCCTCCTCGGTCCAGAGATTCAAGGGATTGGGTGAAATGAATCCGTCTCAGCTCTGGGAAACAACCATGAACCCGGAAAACAGGATAATGAAAAGGGTATCGGTGAGGGACGCTCTGGAAGCCGACGAACTCTTTAGCACCCTCATGGGAAGCGACGTCCAGGCGAGGAAGAATTTCATCAAGGAAAACAGCAACCAGATTACCAATTTGGACATTTAAGTCCTCCCCCCTTACCGGGGAACCAGGACCACGCGTCAGGGCTCCAGCGGGTATTTGAAGATTTTCTATAAGTAAATTTAGGGTTATTATGGCACTAGACGGTATTACACTCCACGGTTTAAAACGGGAATTACAGAAAAACCTCACCGGGGGCTGGATTAGAAAGGTATACCAGCCCAGACGGGAACTAGTTACTATAAACGTCTGGAACGGTGAGGATTATCAGCTGCTAATTTCCTGCGATCAGGATTTTAGAATACACCTGTCAGAACTGGACCTGGAAAATCCAGCTAAACCACCCAGTTTTACGATGCTCCTGCGAAAACATCTCTCAGGGGGAAAGATCGCCCGAATAACCCAGCGAGGACTGGATAGAGTATTAAAGATAGAAATAGATAAGAAAATTGAACCCGAAGACGAAGAAGAAGCTGAGATAGAGAGAAAAGAACTTTACGTAGAATTAATGGGGAGAAACAGCAATCTATTCTTAGTTCAGGACGGAAATATTCTAGGGGTTCTCAAGGATAAGAAAAGCAAGAGTAGGTCTATCTCGCCTGGAAGTCCGTACGAGCTACCGCCAAAGCAGGATAAGGTCGATCCGTTCCACCTTTCCGAGGAAGAGTTCCGCGGGTTTTTCAAATCGGACCAACCAATCTGGAGGAACCTTTTGGATAATATCGAAGGCATTGGTCCGACGTTAGCAAAAGAGATAGTCGTTCGTGCCGGCATTCCGAAGGAACAGACGGATCTTTCGGAATCGGACCGAACATCACTCTGGCAAGCTACCGAAGAATTCTTTGACGAACTCGCTTCCGGCGTAAATCCTCTCGTTTACCAGGAAGACGGGAAACCCGTTGAATTCAGCCCTATAGAATTGGAAAGTTATTCGGACAAGGAAAAAATATCGTACGGAAACCTGAGCGATGCTTTGGATCATTACTATAAAAGCCGAGAAACGAGTTACGAAACAAAGAACCTTCGCAAGGTAGTATCTTCGACTTTAAAGGACGAAAAGGAACGAGTACAGGGGGCTCTCGAAAACGTAAAGGAACAATTACAACAATCCAAAAACCGAGAAAAGCTTAAAGAAACGGGAGATATAATTCTGGCGAACCTAGGCGAACTGGAGAAAGGAATGAAAAAAGCGAAGCTAACTGATCCTTATAGTGAAGGAGATAAACGAGAGATTAAACTTGACCCTTCCTCTACCCCGGAAGAAAACGCCCAGAATTACTACGAACGTTACAAGAAATTGAAAAGAGGGAAAAAGAAACTAGAGAAAAGAAAGCGATCATTGAAAAAAGAACTAGAATTCCTCCGCAAACTTTCAAATGAATTAGCGGAAGCAGAATCCCGGGAAGAATTGGCAAAGATCGAAGGAACTTTAAAAGAAAAAGGCTATATCGAGGAAGACTCCGATTCGGCTGACAATGAGGACGGCGGGGGGCCCAAAGAGTACTGGGCGAAAGGACACAAGATAATGGTGGGAAGAAATGCAAGACAGAACGACGATCTCGTTAGAAACGCTTCTAGAGATGATATTTGGCTCCACGTTCGAAAGTACCCTGGAGCCCACGTAATAATAGTGACGGACGGTCGTCCGGATCAGGTTCCGGAAGAGGTAATAGTGAAAGCAGCTCAGCTCGCCGCCCTGAATTCAAAAGCAAGGGGGGCAGACAAAGCTACAGTGAGTTATACTCAGGTAAAGTACGTTGATAAACCTAAAGGAGCGAAGCCGGGCCTGGTGCAGATTACCAACGAAAAGACAATTACCGTATCCCCAAGAGAGGTGATATCATAGGCTCCACTGTAGTAGAATTGGTTATATTGTTAATTGCTCTATTTACCGCCGCAATCATCCACGAATACTCACACGGTTACGTAGCCTGGAAACTGGGCGATCCCACGGCAAAAAAGGCGGGAAGATTGACATTGAACCCTATACCCCACGTGGACCCTGTTGGCACGATCCTTGTCCCGTTGGGACTAATAACGCTACAGCTGGTATTCGGCGGTGGATTGTTTATTTTTGGCTGGGCGAAACCCGTTCCGATTGACCCGAGATACTTCAGAGATTCCGAACGCGGCATGCTTCAGGTCGGTGCAGCCGGGCCACTAAGCAACGTATTAATGCTGTCACTTGCGGCGTTAATCGGTCATCTGATCGTGCCCTTATACATAAGCTCGTTTCTGGGAAGAAACGGGGGATTTTTGTTTCAATTTACTAAAAACGGGTTCTGGTTACTAATTTACTTCCTCGGAGTTTTCGTAATAATCAATATAATTCTGGGCGCGTTTAACCTAATCCCTATGCCCCCGCTGGACGGATCCAGAATCCTGAATTATTTCCTGTCTCCCCGGGGCAAGGAGATAATGGCTCAGATGGAACAATACGGATTTTTGATAATTCTAGCCGTGCTATGGTTAGGTGGTGATGCTTTCTTCTGGGCAATTCATAAACTGTGGTCTTTAGTACTGGGGTCAAACTGGATCAAGCTAATAGCGGCGGGAGGCGTGATCTGACCGGACCAGGTTTATCCCTGAGGGGGAAACCTACTCTTCAAATTCACCCAACTTAGATATTAATGAGTGACAATACAGAGAAGAACCAACAATCAGGAAGGTTATTTATAGTCGCTACACCAATAGGTAACCTTTCTGACATTACTTACAGGGCCGTAGAGACCCTCCAGAACGTGGACGCAATAGTGGCAGAGGACTCCCGCCATTCTAAGAGGCTAACCGATCACTACAGCATAGATACCCCGTTTACACAAAGCTACTATCAGGGAGCCGGAGAGGAACGGAGAGAAGAGTTGATCGAAAAGCTAGCGTCCGGCCACGACCTGGCCCTGATAAGTGATGCCGGAACGCCCTTGATCTCCGACCCCGGATTCAAGCTGATTAGAGACGTCAGAGATAGAGGTATAGAAGTAACTGGAATTCCCGGCCCAAACGCTGCGATTACCTGTCTTTCCGTTTCGGGCCAACCTACGGACAGCTTCGTCTTCGACGGACAGGTACCAAAGAAAAGTGGAAAGAAAAGAAAGTACTTCGAAGAACTCCGAACCCGAACGAGGACAACGGTGTTCTACGACTCTCCCCACCGAATCGATACGACGCTGGAATTACTAGAAGAGGTTCTTCCCGAAAGGTCCGTCACGATCTGTCGAGAGTTAACCAAGAAGTTCGAACAGACGGTAAAAGGTAACCCTTCTCAGGTAGTAGAGCGGTTAGAGAACAGCGACCTAAAAGGAGAATTCACTGTAGCAATAAGAGGAGCTACGGAAGAGGAGGCCGCCCGGGCAAGAAGAGAAAAGTACGAAGACGTACCTTTAGAACAACAGTACGAAGGGCTAAAGATGTTCAAAGGGCTATCCAGAAAGGAGGCAATGAAAGAACTGGCGAGGATAAGAGGAGTTTCCAAACGAAAAATTTACGAAAAGCTAAACTGTTAGAACCAGCTAAGCGTGTTTATCCGCCACAGTCGAGGCCCCGTAGGATTTGGGTTTCGTCCTTACTTCAAACCCACTACCGATAATCATCCCCACAACTTCGTCTATGATCTCTTTTGTCTTCCCTCGCTGCCCCACGTCTACGTGTATCTCCAGGTTGTAATCAAGTAACGATACTTCTTCCATACGCCCCATCAGGTCCTTGGCAAGATCGAAGGATAAAAATGCCTCTTTGTATATCTTGTCTCTCAGGGTATAGATACCGTCCTCTGTCTCGCGCTTCCAGAAATAACGGCCACCTTTTCCCACCCGATGAATCACGATTGCGCTAACGAAGTCAATCTCGTTATCTCCCGAAGAGGCGTGAGAGTCGGTCCCCACGACTATTTCGAACTCGGAGCGTTGATCCTTCTCCATCATACCTACTATCTCGTCAACTACGCCTTCAAAATTTAAATTGCCCTTTGAAGGGTTATGAAATTTTTTCAAGTTAAACACCGCCAGGATTATAGCTAATAGTATCCATAATTCAAACCTAAACTCGGTACTCCAACCTACAAGGAGTTACCAAGTATTTCTTCCGCCGCGTAATAACCACTCTTAACTGCTCCCTCCATTGTAGACGGCCATCCGGTCTCCGTCCAGTCACCCGCAAGATACAGACCCTGAATATTCGGATTTTGCGGGGGCCTTAACGAACTACTACCTGGAGTCGGTTTGAAAGTCGCCTTCGGCTGATAAAGCACGACCGAATCTTTCAACGTAGCACTCTTTATCCGGGGCAACGGTCCGGACAGTTCCTGCTCCGCTAACTCTACCAGATTCTCCTTTTCCATCTCCTCTAGCTCACCAGGGTCCGACAGAGTGAGACAAATATGCTTACCGGACTTCGGTTCCTGCCAGTCAACGTTAAAAACCCAGCCGGCAGTACCCTCAAGGAACCCGAAGAATTCGCTATCCATTACGCTCTCGGAATAGAACAGGTGGAGGTTCAAAATCGAATTCCACTCCAGATCCCAGAAGGGAGTCGAAAATTCGCTCATAATTTTTTTTGATAACAACTTTTTCAACCGGTGTCCCGGTACGGCCAACAGCACGTCTTCCGATTCGACCATACTTCCATCTTTTAGTTCCGTTCGAAAACCCACTTCAGTCCGTTTCACGGAGGTCACCGGACTGGATAATTTAATTTCACCTCCGCGGTCCGCTATGAAATCGGACGCTTTCGCCCCGATTTCCGAGAGATTACAATCCAACCGTCCAAGTCTCCCACCCCCTTTATCCAGCAATACTCTCTTCAAAATCATCATCCCCATGGGCACACTCACTTCGTCTACCCGGGCATTAAGTGTCGGCACCACAATCTGGTTCCAGAGCTTTTCCAGCGACCTATCCGTCGCCCCTCTTCCTCTTAGCCAGTCACCGAAAGAAGCCCGTTTGTTATCCGAATCGTAGTTAAACAACAGCGTCGGTAGAAGTGGACCGGCGAGACTAACCTTGTCAATCGCGGAAATAAAGGGAAAGCTAATCAGGGAAGAGGCGAGATGCAACGGCGGAGGAAGGGAGTTACTTTTAACTACCCCCCTGGTTCCCGATCCGTCACGGAATTCAGCTTCGAGCCTGGTCTGAGTCCTTATACTATCTCCCAGACCTATAAGGTTCAGAAATTCCAGGTAGGCCTCGAAGCCCGAGACGTGCATATGCTGCCCCAGGTCCAGCTTACGTCCGCGGTAGTCCACGGTGCTCGTTCTCCCTCCGAGAAAGGGAGCCCGCTCGAGGAGAATCAGATCGCCGTTAAATCCTTCACTCAGGATCGTCGCCGCCGCGGAAAGTCCGGCCAGCCCCCCGCCAATTACAATTATCGATTCAGACTGCTCAACCATTGTCTTAGGACAGCGCTAACTTTCCTTACCGTGCTTAACCGGGCTCGCTCGTTCCAAACTTTCCACCCGGAAGCCTCCATCTCTTTAAGTAATTTGTTATAAACGCCGTACAGACCAGCGGGACACGCTCGAGCCCGCCGTGAGAGAAGAGGAAACAGCTTCTTCCCGGATTGAAAGAACTCACGTGCTCTGGTAGCTTCGAAATCCATCAACTTCCTAAACTGTCTATTAATACCTTGAGAGTCGACTTCGGAGAAATCACAGTTGAATTTTTCAAGATCTTCTTCGGGTATGTATATTCTGCCCCGGCGATAGTCTTCCGCTACGTCCCTGATTATATTGGTCAACTGCATTCCGAGACCCAGGTCTATCGCGTACTTTTTTGCTTTGGAATCGGTGTAACCAAAAATTTCGATGAGCATTAATCCCACCACGGATGCCACCCTAAAACAGTAAATTTTCAGATCCTTGAAGGTCGAATATCTTTCTTTCGTGAGATCCATCTCTACGCCCTGGACCAGCTGTGTGAAATAAGTCCGGGGAATTTCGTACTCAGTCACTGTCCTTTCAAGGGCCTCGTACAACTTTCCGCTGGGGTTTCCCTCGTAAAGCTGGTTTAAATTCCCTTTTACGCGTTCAAGGTGCTCCTCTTTTTTGGAAAGTTTCCACGAGCTATCGGCAATATCGTCGCACCTTCGTGCAAACGTGTAGATCGTATAAACGGCGGAACGTTTGTCTTGTGGGAGAGTTAATATCGCCCAGTAGAAATTTTTTGCCCGTTCCCGGGTAATTCTCCTGCAATAACCTTCCGGGCTTTCATCATTTCTTACAACCCCCTCAGGCTGACTCTTCATTAACTAACCTCCGTACCGGGCGCTTTAAGAGGTTGGAAAAAAACAACCAAACCTTCTCACCCGTGGATAAAGTCGGCCGTTTGTGTAGAACGTCGTAATCTTCTTTCTCTATTTTGTCCAATATCTTCAGACCGCCCTGATTGAACAACCTGACGTCCATTTTTAACCTATTATCCAACAACGGAACCAAATTCAATCCCTCGGTTAACAAGCTCCTGGCCCGCGAGACCTCAAATCGCATCAATTCTACGAATCTTTCGTTGTAGACCCTTTCCTCCAGTTTCTCCCTGGAATATCCGTATCGCTTCATATCTTCTACCGGTAAATAAACCCTGCCCATCCTTTCGTCCCTGTCTACGTCCTGCCAGAAATTCGTCAACTGGAGTCCGGTACAGGTCTTGTCGGAAAGAGTATTCCTCCTTTCGTCATTATATCCAAAAATACCGAGAAAGATCCTCCCTACAGGATTGGCAGAATGATCACAGTATTCAAGTAGATCCTCGTAGGTCTCGTAGGATTTGTTACGCTGATCCATTCTATTGGCCTCAATGAGCTTGCGAAAGTTCTCCTCGGTTAGGGAGTGCTTCTCCACAGTATCCTGCAGAGCCTTGGTTATAGCACTTTTTGGCTTTTTTCCCCGAAATACCTCCATCACTTCTTCCTCCCACTGATCGAGAGCCTCCAGGTTGCCTTCCTCAAGCTCGTCCCCGAGATCGTCCGTATAACGACTATAAGCGTATAGTGCGTAAATATATTTCCTCTTCTCAGCAGGCATTAACTTGCTAACCACGGTGAAGTTCTCGTAATTACCGTGAGCAATATCCCTACAGATCTCGTAGGCCTCGTCCAGAGTCAAATCTTCCCTATATAATTTCGGATTCAAGTTTTCCAGTTTTACCATAAATCACCAAAGAAAAAGTAATCCACTCTTCCCCTACGGTTCAAGAAATTTTTACCTACTCCATCTAACCGCCCAAAAGCTGAAGGATTACCTCACGTTTCCTGGCGTGATCCAGTTCTATCAAAAATACCTTCTGCCACTTCCCTAACTGGAGTTCCCCTTCTATTACGGGGATAGTCTCGCTTGCCCCCAACCCCAGAGACTGGCAGTGAGCGTGACCGTTAGGAACTTCGTCCTCGGTCATGTTCTCGGTCCGAATGGAAAAATCGTTGTGGCGATAGTAATCCCCCTCGGGAGCAAACTGGTTTAAGAACTCCGCCATATCCTTCTTTAGCAGGGATTCGTTCTCGTTAATCCTTATTGCCGCCGTCGTATGACGACTATAGATGACGAGTGCTCCCGATTCAGTATCCCGGTCCTCCATAAACTTTTCCACTTCTTCCGTTATGTCTATGAACTCCGGGGCTTTCGTAGTTTGAACCTTCAGGACTTCCGTAGACGTTGAAGTCAACATCCTCTAAACCTCCTTTTCTCTCTAAGATCGATCCAGCTCTTTTAGAGTTTCCTCCACCGAAGATACGGCTGACTGGGGCGTAGAAGCGCCCGCCGTTATACCCACTCTCTCAACCCCTTCTACCCAATCCGACTCTATCTCCGACTCGTCTTTGATATGATGGGTTCTTATACCCGTATTCGCTGCAACTTCGGCAAGCTTTCTGGTATTTGCCGAGTTCTTACCCCCGACCACCAATATTAGATCGACCTGTTTCGCCAGCCTTTCAGCTGCTTCGTACCTTCGCCTCGTTTCACCACACGTAGTGTCAACTATCTTCACGTCCTCTAGTCTGTCTCTATTTGCCTGGAGGAATTCGGCCGCAAAATCGAAAAAGTATTTCTTTCCTTTGGTCGTCTGGGATAGTAATGCGACTCTACCCTCAGGGATGGGTACATCCTCGGTCGGATTAAGTATCGCGACTCCTTTCCCGTCTAACCAACCTAAGATATTCCTAACTTCCGTATGATCGTTCTCTCCGTAGATAACCACCTGATAACCCTGCTGAACCAGCTCCTCGGCCGTCTCCTGAGCTTTCTTCACTATGGGGCATGTCGTATCGATAAGATTTAGCCCCTTCTGTTCTATTTCCTCGTGAATCTCTCTCCCCGCCCCATGAGCGGTAATAATAACCGAATTCGTATTTACGCTGTCCAGAGAATTAACAACTTCCGCTCCCTTGTCGGAAAGATCCTCTACCACGTTTGGGTTATGAACTATGGGCCCAAGCGTGTCTATCTTCCTTCGCTCATCCAGCTTTTCCTCAACAATGTCGACTGCTCTTCTTACCCCAAAACAAAATCCAAACAAATCGGCCTTTATTATTTCCATCTATTCTCCCTTTTCTACGTATTTTCTAATTTCTTCTTCTATACGGGTGAGAACGGCCTCTATATCAGAAGCAGTGATCAAATCTTCCTGATCCCCGTCTATATATAAAATTCCCCCCCTGGCAGTTCCTACAAGTCCGAGGTTTGAGGACCCAGCTTCACCTATACCGTTGACAGAACAACCCATTAGGGAAACTCTCAACGGCTCCTCCAGGTCGGCCAGCCTCTCTTCTAGCTCCCTTTCCAAGGTTTGAACGTCTATCTCCGTCCTACCACACGTCGGGCAGGAAACGAAATCTACCCCTCTATTCCGGATCTCCAGTGATCTCAAAATATCGTATGCCGCTCCCACTTCTTCTTCCGGTTCCCCGGTAAGGGATACCCGTATCGTGTCCCCCACTCCTTTCTGAAGCAAAGTGCCAATTCCGATTGCTGATTTGATCAGCCCGCTTCTACCTCCGCCGGCTTCAGTCACTCCCAGGTGGAGCGGGTAATCGTATTTCCGGGAAAAGAGCTCGTTTGCCTCAATCGTCTTATTTACCTCACTTGATTTCAGCGACACCACTATTTGTTCGAATCCCTGGCTTTCCAGCAAGTTAATTTCTTTTTCCGCACTTACAACCATTGCTTCGGGCGTTCTTCCGTATTTTTCCACTATATTTTTGTCCAGCGATCCGGAGTTAACCCCAACCCGAATGGGGATTGTCCTGGAAGAAGCTTCCCGGGCAATATCCTCTATTGCCCTCTGATCAGTAATGTTCCCAGGGTTTAGCCGTAGCTTATCCACTCCCGCCTCCAGTGCCATAAAAGCGAGTTCAGGGGAGTAATGTATATCCGCAATTATCGGTACGGGACTCCGTTCTACTATCTCGGGCAAAGCTTTCCCCGCTTCGCTATCGGGGACCGCCACTCTAACCAGCTCACACCCTCGCTCAACTAAATTATTAACCTGACTAAGCGTGGCGTCTATCTCCTCTGTTGGCGTATTTGTCATGGACTGAACTACAACGGGGTAATCTCCGCCGATTTTTACTCCGCCAACGTCCACTACTCGACCTGACTCGGCTCTTTTCATGACTTCACCAATTCCGGTTTATTTACGTAACCGTTGTCTAGAAACCAGTCTACCGACTTCTTTAGTGACTTCGCAGTCGGTGTTTTCGGCAATCCTAACTCCTCCATCCAGGGAGAGGGGTCGATTCGTTCATCGACCCTTGTAGAACGGATTGCTGAAATAGGGATCGCCGGTCTTCTGTTCATTAAAAATCCTTCCAAAAACTCGTCAACCCAGGCTGCGGTAAGAGCAAGGTGGTAAGGAATCTCGAACCGCGGCTCCGGTAAACCCGTCAATCTGGCCAGCATTTTTACTACTTCCGCCAGACTCGTGTTTTTGTGCCCCAATACGTACCTCTCGCCGGAATCTCCCTGTTCCATGACAAGCAGATGGCCCCGGGCTACGTCTTCGACGTCCACGAGGTTAAATTTCATATTCACGAACCCTTTCATCCTGCCATTAAGGAACTCCAAAATTAACCTTCCCGTGGGCGTCGGTCCGTAATCGCCGGGTCCGATCGGAACCGTCGGACTGGCAATTAAAACGTCGAGATCGGTTTCGTCTTCGAACCTCAATGCCTCTTTTTCGGCAAAATATTTCGACAGTTTGTAATCACTGGGAAGCTGATCCGTCGATTCCGGAAGACTCCGTCTGTCCTTTGAATGAACCAATAAAGAAGCCGTGCTCGTGACCGTAACCCTTTCCACGCCAGCTTCCTCGGCCCCGGTCAATACGTTCATCGTGCCATCGACGTTCGTTTCGTAAAAATCCTCGTAGCTTGAGGCCCAAAAGCTATAGAGGGCGGCGGTATGAAACACTCCATCCACACCCTCCATAACCCTGACCATGTCCTCCGGATTCCGGATATCACCCCGAACTAGATCAACGTCGAGGCCTTCCAGATTAACTGTATTGCTTGTCTTTCTCACCAGCCCCCTTACCTCGTGACCGTTACTCAGGAGGTCTTTAACCAAATTACTCCCCACAAATCCGTTTGCCCCGGTTACTAAATATTCCATCTTTTCACTCCAGTAGTGCAGAAACTACCCTGTTGGTCGCCTCACTAAGCCGGTGTCTGGCCTTCACACTGTTCCAACCCAACCTGGGTAACTCCCCCACCCGAGACGGATTTCTAGCCAACCAAGAGACAAACTCCCCGGGCTTAACCTTCCCTGTCTCGGAGTCGTAGCAAACTTCGGGAGGTAAGTCCTGATCCACACCGTCAATTACAACTCTCATACTCAGAAACGGTATTTTTTCTCCGTCCGCCATCTTCGCGACCCAATAAGTTTCCCGGTCAATTAACGAAAATCCTTCTATTCGGAAAGAGCGTTTTTCTCCTGAGTTTGAGACCGTATTATCAACGGTTAATAATTCACAGGACTTGTAGTCCCCTCCTAGCGCTTGTTGGGCAGTGGTCCAAAATGGTTTGTCAGGATAGAATCGTCCTTTTTGCCCAGGTGTTCCCACTGACTCAATCAGACAAATTTCGCCGGGCTTAACCCCGGGATCAACCGAACCCACGAACCCAACCGAGAGCAAACCATCCAGATTAGAACTGTCTTCCAGGTTATCGAAGGTCTGTTTCACGTTTTTCTTTCCAATACCCGTGTAACTCAACTTACAATCCTCCCAGTGCGCAGGAGACCTATCCAATCCAAAAAGACCTTCCAGTTCTATCTCCATCGAGGCAACTACTAGAATCATGACACCCCGATCAGGACTTATTAAGAATATTTTTAAACCTCTCAGGAACGGCGCTCCTTACCACATCAACCAACCCTTCTCTGCTTCGTAGCTGATCAATTGTACCCGCAGTGTCGAATCCCGAGTGGATCATGCAGCTATTACACCTGGGGTCGTTTCCTATACCGTATTCACCCCAGAGATCCTCCTCTAGAATTTCGTCAACCGAAGAAACGTGGTCATCCGCAAGGACGTAGCACGGCTTTCTCCACCCTCTAACCGTGTAAGTAGGCGACGCCCACGCGGTGCAGTTCAACTCCCTCTTCCCTCTAAGGAAGTCCAGGTAAAGTGGAGTATTATAGAACGGGAAGTCCTTCACCTTGTCCGGATCCAGTATTTCCTGAAAAACTTCTATAGACTCCTTGCGTTCGAGGAACTGTTGTTCGCCCCCTTTGTCAACTGAGTCGTAGTTATAGCCGGGAGCCAGCATTATTCCCTCCACCCCAACCTCAGTCAATCTCCGAAACAATTCGTGAAGGTCGTCCGGGTTGCTTTCCTTAAAAATCGTCGTATTTGTGGTGACCCTGTGGCCCTGATCTATAGCCTTCTCGAGAGCGGAAAATGCGGTTTCGTATACACCTTCCCTGTTGGTAAATTTATCGTGAACTTCCTCCGTCCCGTCTAAATGAACCGCAAAAGCCAGCTTATCCGAGGGTTCAAAGTTCTTTAACTTCTCCTCCAGCAATAGACCGTTCGTACAGAGCATTAAATAATAACCCTCATCGATTAACCTGCTGACTATCGTCTCTATGTCGGGATGTAGTAAGGGTTCACCACCTGAGATTGATATCACTGGTGCTCCCGATTCCTCCGCCGCATTCAACACTTCATCGACCGACATCAACTCGTCGAGATGGTCCGAATATTCTCTTACTCTACCGCAACCCGTACATTTTAAATTACATTGTTCCAGAGGCTCTATTATAGTTACCAGGGGAAAGCGCTTTCTGCCTTTCGCCATCTGTTTGGCAACGTAGCCCGCTATTCTGGCATTCATTTTCATCGGTCTACCCATAGTATAGTCATCCTCCTATCTCTTTCTGGTCAGTAAAAATGAACCAAATTCTTCGAGGTCTGTTTTCGCCCAGTCAGCCATGTTCGTTTCCCTTAATTGCCTTTCCGCATCTTTCCAGTATTTTTCCGCCCGGTCTTTCGTCGCCTCTCTAGCACCTAGTTGCTCAAGAATCTCCTTCACCTCTTTTACTTCATCTTTTCCGAGTTTCCCTTCCCTATAGTATAGATCCTTCAGCCGGGACTGACTTTTTCCTTTCCCCTCCTGCATGGCGTATACAACGGGAAAGGAGCGCTTCTTTTCCTCTATGTCGGATAGAACTGATTTACCTGATTTATCCGGCTCACCCCATATTCCCAGCCAGTCATCCCTGATCTGGTAGACGTAACCCAGCGACCTGCCTATTGAAATTAACTTTTCTATCTCTTCTTCCTCAACTGAGGAATATATACCGCCAAGGTGAAATGCACCCTCCAGAAGCGCGCAAGTCTTTTGACGAATCATCTCCAGATAGTTATCGATACCGATATCTTTTCGGTTCATATACTCGAGATCCATCACCTGACCCTGAATCATTCGGAGAGAGTAATTCCCTAAAGCTTCTAGTGCTTCCAGGGTCCTCTCGGGTTTTTCACGGCTGGAAAGTTCGGTCATCACGATCAAGGAAAGATCCTTGATACCGTCACCAGCATTGATCGCTTGTTCCGGACTCCACCTGTATTGGACCGTCGGTTTACCCCGCCTGGTCCGATCGTCATCCTGTATATCATCGTGGATCAGAGAAAAGTTATGAATCAGTTCCAGCGATACTGCCGCCGGAAGGGCGTTTTCCGGCATGCCTCCAAGGGCTTCCGTCACGTACATAACCAGCGAAGACCTTATTGCCTTTCCCTGTAAACCTCCACCTGTTTCTCCCCCGTCGAATCCAAGGTGGTAGTCTATCATCTCGTAAAGCTTTCCCTCTCTGCCATCGAGATAGGATTCGATTGAGTCAGAGACTTTTTTTCTGTGCTGAATCAATTTCGGGGGGATTTCTCGATCAAAATTAGTCATTTCTCCTCTTCCTTTATTATGCCCTCCCTCAAGGCGAACTCGCGAATCTCCTTAGCAGAATGGACGTCCAGTTTTTCCATAAGATTAGCTCTGTGTGTCCTTACAGTTTCGACGCTCCTGGACAAAATCTCGGCTATCTCTTTATTCGAGTTTCCTTCAGCTATGAGCTGAAGAATTTCCCGCTCTCTCGCGGTTAACTGATCGAGAATGTCCGGTTCTATCGCCTCTAGGCCTCGCTTAGTCATCTCCACAAGTGATGTGAGGATCGGAGGGGACATATAGTGGTAACCGTTCCTTACCGATTCTATCGCTCCCTCGAGCTCGTCTATCGCGTCCTCCTTCAGCAAGTACCCCGAGGCACCGGACTTTATAGCTCTACGTATATAACTCTCGTCGTCGTACATAGAAAGGAAGATAACGTCCGGATTCAACCCCTTTTCCTCCATCTTTCTTGTCGCCTCAAGCCCGTTCAGTCGTGGCATGGATACATCTAAGATTGCAATGTCCGGGTCGTATTTTTCTACCAATTCCAGGGCTTCGTAACCGTCCCCGGCTTGCCCGACTATCTCCAGCGAGTTGTTTCCCGACAGCAACGTCTCTATTCCCTGACGGACTAGCGTATGATCGTCTGCCAGGACAATAGTAAGCTTCTCCTCCCCACGCTCGGGCTCTTTATCAGACTCTTCCTGGTGGGCTGTCCCTCCAGAACCACCATCCTGGTCGTCTAAACTCAGCAACAATACCATAATTAGATCACCTTAAGTTTAAATGAACTCCACAACCGGATAAACGGAGAATTTGTACTAATTTCCCTGGAATAATGCACTAACGAAAGGAGTTTATCTGGTGAATGAATTGGAAGGCGTCAGTCGAAAGGAAGTTCTATAACTGCCCGGGTCCCCTCGTCCTCTTCTGAAAAGATTTCGAACCTTCCCCCGGCTATATTAATGTTTTCTCTTATCCCTTTGAGCCCCAGTCCGGACTCCTTTACTACGCGCTCGGGGTCGAAGCCCTTTCCATCGTCTTCCACCGAGATCTTTAACATAGAATCTTCGTCGGTCAGAGAAACTTCAACCACGTTCGGATCGGCGTGTTTCACCGCATTGTTTAACAACTCCTGAACCGCACGGTACAGTATCGCTCTTTCTTCCTCTCCCTTAACTTCCCTGTCCAAATCCAGATCTATTAAAAAATCTATATCCGTCGAGGAGTCAAAGTTCTCTACGAGTTCGCGTATGGCTGGAGCCAGACCCAGCTCGTCCAGGGTCGATGGTCGAAGGAGATGAGAAAGGTCCCTGCTTTCGGTAATAGCCTCCCCGAGCAACTCCTTCAGGTCTTTAAGCCTCCTGTCGTCAAGATCTTTATCCAAAATATCCAATTTCATCTTTATTCCCATAAGGGTTTGTCCTAGTTGGTCGTGTAGCCGCTTTGCGATCCTGCTTCTCTCCTCCTCCCGGGCCGAGATAAGCTCTTTCCAGAGTTCCTGAAGCTTGATTTCTCGCTCCCTGAGAGATTCGTTCTTCTGTCTGAACAATTTTGCAAAGATCTGAACTGTGTAAGCGGTGGTTATATACAGCCCCACACCTCCAGCAAGGATCGTCGTGGTAACGTAAAAGGAGTTCTTGTAAAGTGGGGAATTTGCCTCAAAAATTGTCCAGTGGGAGATTAGCCCGGCGTATTCTGCATAGCTGATCCCGGCAAAAAAGACGATAGCCATAAATGTAATCGTCCAGGCTTTCTTCTTTGGAAGGAAAAAATTCGCGTAAAGAATGGAAAAGACGTAGTAGGCCACACCAATCCACTCAACTCCCCCTATAATGTGAATGAGGTAGGTCAGTATCGAAACTTCGACAACGAAGTACCCGAAATGTACGTTGTGCAGCCCCTCCTTCGAATTCTGGGCATCAATCAACCTAGAAAACGGAACGGTAATTATACCCCACATCAGGGGAGAAAATATTAGGGGAAGCGGAAAGTTCAATCCGGCCCCGAACCTGAAGTAGAGAGCTAGAATTAAAAACAGGGAAAGTGTTAGTCTTCGGACACGGATCGTTTGCTGGATAATCTCCTTCAGTTCTCCCAGGGTTCGGCTCTCTCTGTCTCTCTCCGTGAAATTATCCATTAAACTCCCATCCCGCGACGATTAAACCAAATGCAGGTTTAGCAAGTCAGATGAAAGGCTCCACCAACTTTTTCCCGGCTTCCTTCTTCCAGTCTTGCGTTAAAGTATTCAGCCGCTTTCTCCGTTCTGCCTACCCAGAGGTCCATCCCTTTTTTTTCGAGAAAGGACCGCGTCTCGTCTGCTACGCTCATCCTTCCGCTACTCCCTGTCCCAACTACAAGCAAGTCGGGGGCTTTGCCCGTAATCCAGGTTAAATCCTCCGATTGGAGCCAATGACCTCGTTTCCTTCTCCAGCCGGAATTTATCTCGTCTCCGCAAATCATAAGGTCATTCCGATATTCTTCCCCCGATACCACCATCCGACCGAACGAGTACGACTCTATCCTCATAATATATACCTCCCTGCGAAGACACCTTAATAACTACTATTTGGTTATTAATTATAATCACAATCAATACCAACTAAAACCCACTCAACCTTACCCGCGAAGATCCCTTTTTTCACCAAAACTTGGTCTAAGGAGTAATCGACCGGTTTTTGACTCAATTTAACCAAACGGGGACTATCAGGTATAATAATTACGACAGTTATAGCCTTAATATTAGGAGGGATGGAGTGTTGTGAATTGGATATGGCTAAAGCTTGACAGAAAACTAAAAACCGAACCAAAGTACTTTGTCCTTCAGACTCTTCTAGCCTTCGTCACCTTAAGTGTAGCCTTAGTCCTATTGGGCATAATGGGGCGAAAAGCGCTGGTGGCGGCACTCGGTTCATCACTTTTCATAGCCTTCCTGACCCCCAATTCCACAACGGCCAAGGCGAGAAATATGATTGGGAGTCACCTTTTATCGGGAGGAGTAGGGCTTGGATTCTTTCATCTAATCAATCAACTCCCCAACACCCAGGTCCTTTTAATTCTGCTCAGCTCGCTAGCCGTTGCAGTGAGTATGTTCATCATGGTTATCACGGACACGGAACATCCACCTGCAGCCGGAACAGCCCTCGGTCTTGCAACAGGTGGTGGTTGGGTCTCGTTCTTTTTTATCGTTATTAGTGTGGTCGTACTCTTTGTAATAAAGAAGCTACTCGATCCCTGGCTCGCTGACCTGGTCTGAGACACTGATACGAACGGCTTAGCCGGTAATTACTTACCGAAAAATCGCCTCGTATTTCTCCACGACATCCTCACTAAAACTGATTATTCCCTGCTCCGTTTTGTAGTGTCCCAGCATTTCTCTCAGCACTTTAAACGGTATTGTGGCTACGTCCGCCCCCGCTTCAGCAACCTCACGAACCTGTCTGGAATTACGAATGCTGGCGGCGAGAATCTCCGTATCGAACTTGTAATTACTGAATATCTGTCTAATCGAGGACACCGCCGAAGCTCCGGTAAATATACCCTCGTCGGATATCGAGTCCTTAATTTTATTTATCTTTTCGTCGAAGTATATTTCAGCAAGATCATCTCCTTCCAGCTCTTCGTATCTCGGCTTTAGATTGAGATACGAGGCATGTCGAAGCCATTCCGCGTCGTGGTAGTCACCTTTCGGGTAGTCTTCACCTCTAGTCAACCCTACGTTTGTTCTTATAAAGTCATCTATCCTCCCTGCAAAAGGGCTGACGTACTGAGTACCCGCCTTAGCCGCCATAAGTGCCTGCTCAGGTTTCATAATCAGTGTCGTATTGGTCGGTATTCCTTTCGAGGACAACTTTTTGAGCGCCTTCAAACCTTCGTACTCCCCGGCAGAATTCTCCCGGGTGCTAGTATTTATAGGTATTTTTACGACTACATTCCCGTTCACCGGATTAAATTTCTCGTAAAGTAACTCTCCCTGGGCAACCATCTCGTCCCTGGTCAATCCTATTACTTCCAAACTCACCGGACCGTCAACAGCTCTACATATTTTCTTTATATATCCCTCCATCTCAATATCTTGTCTTTTGGTGACGGCTTTCTTTATCAGAGAAGGATTGGTAGTTACTCCATCCAGTATGCCCCAGGAATTAGCCTCTTTTATTTCATCCAGCTCCGCCGTATCTACGAAAATTTTCATACAGGGGATCACCTCGACTTCCAATTTAGAAGACGGTACCATATCTCCCGATTTTTTCGGGAACCACCGGAAAGGGTAAGGCGAACTTTTTCACCCCCTTTTTAGTAAATCATATATCAACCCAAATTTTTTATCAATTTACTCGATTACAAGTCTATGTCCAGCTCCTCCAGCTTTTCCCGAGTCGGCATCCCTTCCTCCCCGT
>JBDGQU010000179.1:0-1227 GCA_042218715.1 Bipolaricaulia bacterium
AACAACTTTGAGGTGAGATTATGCCACCACACTGTGATACGATGGATGGACCCGTAGTAAATGCAGCTCAAGAAGCTCTGGAGAAAAATAACGTGAATTTGGTACTCCCCTGGCTTCCCGAAGAAGGGGAAGAGGAAGTAAAAGAGGCCTTTGAGAAAACCATTGAAGTGAGAGACGAAGGCGAAAAGGTAAGAGAGCTTGCCGACTACTGGTTTTATGAAACCTGCGTCAGAATCCACCGCATGGGAGAAGGCGCCGCTTATACCGGGATTAAGCCAGCCGGACTGGAAGAAGGAAAGGCCGTTGAAGCGGCGGACAAAAGCCTGGAAGACGGTTCGGTTGAAGACGTCGTTGACTTTCTTACTGAAAGCGTGGAAGCCGAGGTGAAGCAAAGCTACCGGGAAGTTCTCGAGAAAAGAGAGGAGTACGAGGAGGCTCTTGAACGGGACGAGGAAGGCTACGAAAGCGTCCAAGCAGGCAGGGAATATGTCGATGCCTACGTTCACTACATTCACCACGTAAAGGGTATTCACGATGCCTGCCTGGGCAATATAGAGCATCAGGAATAAGGACTTAATAGCCCCCGGACAAAATTCCGGGGGTTTACAGTCAGGTTTATCCGGGAGGGTCTATGAGCGAACTGGCGGAAGATTCCGAACTGCGTAACATGAAGTGGGCCGTGGCTCTTTACACCCTGGTGTTCCTAATGAAGCTCGTCGGCTTTTTCTTCACCGGGGTGATGGTTCTACTGGCGGACGCCCTTCACTCCTTAAGCGACGTGATTATCTACGCCTTCTTGCTGGTAGCGGCAATCTGGTCCGAAAAAGGGGCCGACGAGGCTTACAGGTTGGGTTACGGGCGTGCTCAAAACGCTGCGGCCTTAATTGCGGGTACACTGTTTATCTCCTTTACCAGTTATAAACTCTACGAAGAAGCGGTACCGAAACTGCTAAACCCCGGAGCTGTTACCGCCCATAATTTTAACCTCGCACTAGGTGTAATAGGTGTGACCATGGTCCTTCTCGCCATTCCTTTAATTCAGCTTTGGCGCCAGGAAACTCGAGGCGCCGCCGCTCGTGCCCAGGCCCTGGAAATAATAAACGACGAATTCAGCTCGTTAGCAGCGATTATAGGCACGTTGTTCCTAATGTGGAACGTTCCGATAATCGACCCCATAGCGACCATGGTGGTGGCCACCCTTATCGGAATCAATGGCTTGAGGCTTGT
>JBDGQU010000018.1:0-6944 GCA_042218715.1 Bipolaricaulia bacterium
CCGAACCTGGTACAGTATACGGTTCACAGTTTACAGTTCACAGTTAATAGTTAGTAGTTTGCAGTCAACGGTTTACAGCAAAAGTAAAACAACGTAAAGGCCGTTTAGTGGTTAAATTATACTATTGCAGCGCGGTCAAACATTCCCTGGCATTACGACCAGTTTAGCCACGTTCCTTAGGTAGATTTCACATATTCGATAGACGGATCTTTCTAGATCCGTTGTTGTGATTGGTGGGAGTGTCATAACCTTCCTCTGGCCCTAATGTACCTTTTTCGATAGGCAGGCTTTTCCAAGCCTGTTGTGATGGTTGGTGGAAGTGTGGAATCATCTGCTTCGGTAGGTTCAACGTAGGCCCTACCGAAGGTGATTGATCAACACTTCCACCTACGTCAACACCGGGGGTAGAAACCCCCGGCTATCGGGGATTATGAGTGATGGAATTGTCAAATTATCTTCGTTTGTGAATTTAACACACTTTCGATAGGCGGATCTTTCTAGATCCGTTGTGATGGTTGGTGGAAGTGTGGTATTTTTTCCTTCGGTACCTGCGACGTAGTTTCTACCGAAGGGGATTGGTTGAACATTTCTACCTATATTGACACCGGGGTTCGAAAACCCCGGCGATCGGGACTTAAGGAGTGGGTATATCTGGTCTGGAAAACCCCCGGCGATCGGAGGTTTTACACTTATACTTCGACCTATGTTGACACCGAGGCTCGAAAGCCTCGGCTATCGGAGGTTTGATCTAACAGGCCGGATGTCTCTGCCCGGCCTGTTGGTACAGAACCCTAATAATCGTGTGCGGCGCCGATCAATTCGGGAAGTTCAACTCCCTGCGATTCGAGATAATCGGCGAGCCAGGAATTCAGTTCCCGAAACACGGACAATCCTCTGTCCGCTATCGCCGTTCCAACCTGAACTGCAGTTGCTCCCGCTAACATAGTTTCCACC
Organism: Bipolaricaulia bacterium; assembly: GCA_042218715.1. Lineage (GTDB taxonomy): Bacteria > Bipolaricaulota > Bipolaricaulia > M55B111 > M55B111 > JAGXLP01. The sequence continues at coordinate 955 of JBDGQU010000018.1, forward strand.
AGGTCCTCCCCCGTTTCAATCCCCCCGACTCCGACGATCGGTATCGACAGGGCTTCGTAGAGATCGTATACGGACTTAACGGCTACGGGATGAATTGCCGGACCCGAGAGACCTCCGGACCTGTTACCAAGCACGGGTCTTTTCGTCTCCACGTCAATTACCATCCCCGGTAGGGTATTGATCGCGACCACTCCAGCCGCACCGGCCGATTCCGCAGCCTTACCAATCTCCGTTATATCCGAGACGGTAGGAGTTAATTTGGCAAATACGGGAACATCTACCTCCCTCACCACGGTCGAAACAATTCTCTCAACCAGAGACGGGCGAGATCCTATCGCTGCCCCCAAACTGTCCGCGTGGGGGCAGGAAAGATTCAGTTCAATTGCATCGACAACGGACTCCAGAACGCGGGCAACGGCGCAATACTCTTCGCTATCGTGGCCATAGATACTCCCGAATACAGGAGCTCCAAGCTCCACTCCTTCCAATTCCCGGGCGAACTCGTCAACTCCAGGATTCGGTAAACCCATGGCGTTCAAGTAACCGGCCGAAACCTTGACTACGTTTGGTGCCGGGTGACCGTCCCTGGACTCTGGACCCAGGCTTTTCGTCGTGACCGCACCCGCCCCCTCCTGCGCCACCCGGGCTAACCCCCCGGGGGTTGTACCCATAATCCCGCTGGCCAGCATCATCGGATTCGTGATTTTCAACTCGGCGAGTTCCAATTCTAACGATTCACCTTCAGCCACGATAACCACCCGGTAGAAACGATCCCGTGCTCTCCCCCGTTATTTCTCCGTCGCGATACTTCAGTTTACCGTTTACAAACGTCATTGTGGGCCGAAACGAGACCTCGAAGCCCTCGAACGGAGTGAGTTTCGCCTTCGAAAGGAAATTCTCTCCCTTAATTTTTCGCCTGGTGGTCCCATCCACTACCGAGAGATCGGCCCAGTACCCCTCCCGGATTTCTCCCCTCCGGTCGAAGCCAAATAACTCTGCCGGCCTCTTAGTGAGCTTTTCCACCACAAAACCGAGAGGCAAGTCGTTGTTCCGGGCAAAAGTCAAACTAAGAGGCAATATCGTTTCCACCCCCGGAATTCCGGCGCTTCCTTTCCCGGGCTCCGAAGTAATTTTTGCGCTCCGCTCGTGGGGCGCGTGGTCGCTCGCCAATACGTCTATCTCACCCTCCTGAAATAATTCTTGGATTTCCTCTACCTCGGTCCGACTCCTAATCGGTGGATTACAGACGGGGACGAAATTGGAAAGATCCAGGTTTTCCCGAGCCAAAAGCATGTGGTGGGGGGTAACTTCCGTGGTGGCGATACCTTCGGCCAGTCGAACCGATTCGGGCAGAGTTACGTGGGCCAGGTGAAGTCTTTTAGGGGAAACGGAAACCAACCTCTCCACGGCTTTTACCTCCGCCTCGGGCGGTCTGGTCTCAAGGTATTCTTCCGGAGTCTTCGACCGGGACGGAGTATCCAGTAATTCCTTATCTTCGGCGTGCACTGCCAATAGGGCACCAACCTCGTCTATCTTTTCGGCTAGATCTCCGATATCCCTGTCCTCTTCCGACATGTAGTGCTTAAAGCCTACGGCTCCTTCGTTCCAAATTCGGTCAATCGAATCCAGATCGGCCGGTATTCCCGCGTAAAGACCGAAGTTCACCAGACTCTTCTTTTTTGCAACTTTTTTCTTCTCGTCAAATAGCTCCAGGGACTTTATCGGAGGGTCGTTGTTCGGCATGTCGACCACGGTGGTAACGCCACCCCTAACCGCCGCCTCGGACCCGGAGCGGAAATCCTCCTTTTCCGGAGATCCCGGATCGCGAAAGTGGACGTGACCGTCGATGGCACCCGGAAGTAGCAGTTGATCACCGAGGTTCATTACTTCGCCCGCCCTGCCTACTTTCTCCCCAATCTCGGCTATTCGCCCCTCGGAGACCCCTACTTCCAAATTCCGGAATTTTCCTCGATAATACACGTTACTGGTTTGCAGCTTCAACCGGTAAGTCAAGTCAAATCAGATCCTTTTTCTTTCACCAGAAAACGACCTCTCCCAAACTCCGAATTCCTCGAATTCCTCCAACTGATGTAGTCCCACCACGGGACCGTCCCTACAGACCCTGAACCCGTCTATCAGACAGGAACCACAGAGGCCAACTCCGCACTTCATGATCCTTTCCAGGCTCGCCTCGAACTGGAACTTCTCCTTCCGGCAGAACTCGAAAGCTCGGTGAATCATCTTTTCCGGCCCGGACGTGTAGATTGTGTCAATCTCTTTTTCCCCAGCAATTTTTTTCAGGGGAGTGATAACAGTGCCTTTACTGCCCCGGGAACCGTCTTCAGTGGAAACGGCCTCGGGGCTTAGTTGATCGAGGAAAAGCAGTTCATCATTAGAGGACGCACCCTCTATAACGATCAACCTATCCTCATCGGCATATCTCTGATGAAAATAACGAAGCGGTGCAATTCCGTAGCCTCCTCCAACCAGCAGACTGGGCCCCGTCGGAGCCGAAAACCCGTTTCCGTAAGGTCCCCTGATTCCAAGCTTGTCCTCGATCTCCAATTCGAGAAGGTCTTTAGTCGTCTTTCCTCTACTTTTTACGGTAAGTTCTACGCAATCATCTTCTACGCGGGAGACAGCCAGGGGAATTTCTCCGGAACCCGGGACCCATACCATGACGAATTGGCCGGGATCGGAGTTCGCGGAAGGAGGATCAGATACTTTAAAGGTTTTTACGGTGGGAGTTTCGTCCCTGACGCTCTTGATTGTCCTAATCCTTAGCTTATCTTTATCCAACTTTCCTCCACCCAACCCTGTAGATTAATTTTTCCTTTATGCCCTCTACCGCTTACCTGGCTGCCGGGATTTGGAGTACGTTCAGCATTGTAAGGTTAAATCAGTTGCCAGGTAAGCGATAGAGGGCAATTATCCCTATAACTTAAGGGCGATGGTAAAACTTAGCTCATATCCCGGTCCCGCTAACTTTCCCGAATCAACTGCCGGGTTATTTGTGCCTCGTCCATTAAATTGTCGCAGTAGAGGCACCTTACCGACAATTCTTCTTTCGTGGCCACCTCGAACTGGGGTTCTACCGGTTCCCGCTCCTGGTTGGTAATGCAATTCGGGTTATCACAGTCGAAAATTCCGGTAAGTTTTTCGGGTAATTCGACTGGGTGCTTAGAGTCCACTTCGAACGATCGAATTATGTTAATCGTCGCTCGGGGGGATATCAGGGCAATCATAGCGCTTTCCTTGGGGGTAAGAAATTTGTCTTCTATTTTTAGCAGGTCTTTCGCTCCCATTTTGTCACTGTTAACTCGGATAGCTATTGTTATCGAGCTTTCTTCGTCCTCGTCCAGTCCGAGAATTCCAAAAACCTTAAGCGCCGATCCGGGGTTTATATGATCGATAACCGTGCCGTTCTCAATCCTCGTGATCTTCATTTTTCGTTTTTCGGGTGTCATATTCTCACCCCTCCCGTACTGTTAGGTCCAGCAGGAGCGAAACGAGGGCCATCCTCACCGGAACGCCATTCCCGGCTTGATTGAAGAATACCGTATTTTCCATGTCGTCGACATCTGCGTTAATCTCGTTAACTCTGGGAAGAGGATGAAGCAAAAGTGGTTCGCCACATCTCTCCAGCAGGTCCTTATCTATCTCGTAAGCGTTAGCAACCTTTTTGTACTCTGAGATATCGGGAAATCTCTCCTTCTGGATCCGCGTCGCGTAGACGAGGTCCGCCTCCGCCACCGAGCTCTCCAGATCGTCCGTCTCTTTCGGTCTCAATCCTTTCTCCTTCAGTTCAAGCAATAGGTCTTCCTTCATCCTCAATTGGCCTGGAGAATTCAATATCAGCTTCACGTCGAAGCGAGTTAGCGCTCTCGCCAGAGATCTGGTCGTCCGACTGTACCTGAGATCTCCGGCAAGCGTTATCGTGTTTCCATCTATTTCTTCTAGCTCTTTCCTAATCGTATAAAGGTCCAGCAACGTCTGAGTCGGATGGTTGGCGCTACCGTCCCCTCCGTTCATCACCGGTATCTCTAAAAGTTCGCTTGCCAGTTTTGCCGAGCCTTCGCTGGGATGTCTGAGCACCAGAATATCAACGTACTCACTTACTGTTCTTAAAGTGTCGGCAAGGGTTTCGCCCTTCTGGACGCTAGTCCCTTCCGTGGACGGAAAGCCGACAGTATCTCCGCCAAGCCGTTTCATCGCCGCCTGGAAGCTAATTCTCGTCCGAGTGCTCGGTTCGAAAAACAGAGTGCCCATGAGGTGGCCCCTGGCGGCATCCGTTCCCATGCTTCTGTACTGCTCCATCTGCCGCGCCCTGTCCATTATCGTTTCCAGCTCTTCTCTTGTTTTATCCCTTATCGTGATAAAATCGGTTCCGGCGAAAACGTTGGACACCTGACCATCACCTCTTTTCCAGATACCGCTTCACTTTCTCAACCATTTCACTATCGATCTTTCCCCTTGACTCCAGCTCTTCAACCAGGGGTTCTACGTTGGCAACCTTATTCAGGTTCAACCCTTCGCCCTTCAAGTTTTCTTCTCCGCCTTCCGTCCTGTCCAGCAACACCAGAACGTCGTCCACTACTCCCCCGCGTTCCCGAACCGATCTGACTGCTTCGAGCACGCTCCCTCCCGTGGTAATTACGTCGTCGATTACGAGTACTCGATCGCCTTTCCCCATCTCTCCCTCCACCTGTCGCTGTTCGCCGTGTGACTTTCCCCGGTTTCGCACGTAGGTGAGAGGAACCCCGAGCTTGTGAGCGAGTAGGGTGCCAAACGGCAATCCCCCCGTGGGAACTGCAGAAACCACGTCGAAGTCGAGACCATTCCGTCGCACCAGGTCCGCTGCCATTCCCGTAGCAATATCGAACAGGTCCGGATAGGAGGGAAGCAACCGTAAATCCACGTAATAAGGACTGGTAACCCCCGAGGTAAGCGTAAACTCGCCAAAGTCCAGACAACCGCTCTTCCACAGTATCGGAGCCAACTTCTTGCTCCGAAGCGAAATCTCCGAATCTTCTCGATCCATTTAGCCACCCACTTTGTTCATCTTTTCTTTTATCGTCATCGCCGATTCTCCAGGATCGTCAGCCTGGTATATAGCCCTGCCGACTATCTCAAAATCCGCCCCCGCGGCGATCGCATCACCGGGTTTTCCACCCTGAGCACCTATGCCCGGAGTGAGTAACAGTATATTCGGCCCGATCCATTCCCGAGCCCGACTCACTTCTTCGGGTCTCGTAGCCGGTGCAATCACGCCGTCCGCGCTCTTCTTCCGGGCAAAACCGGCAAGTTCTTCCGCTTTCGGGGTGATGAACTTGTTACTTCCAGGGTGAGACATATTAACGACGAGAATTATCCCTCCATCTTGATCCCGAACTTCCTCGAACAGGCCGGAAAGGCCTTTTTCGAATCCGACAAACGGGTGGGCGATAATCGCGTCGAACCCCATCTCCATAGCCTGTTTCCCTATCCACCGGGAAGTGTTGTCAATATCCGCCACCTTTAAGTCGGCAATTGCCACGATATCGACTTCGTCAACCAGTTCCGAAGTGAGGTCCGGGCCCAGAGACAAAAGCAGCGGATAGTTTATCTTTACCGCGGCAACGTGGTCTTCTACCGCCTGAAGTGTCGAAAGTGCCCTTCTGTAGAGCCGATCTCTTCTCTTCTCTCTTTCCGATTCGGGGAGCGAATAAAGAGGAAGGGAAAGGTCCAACGCGAAGATTAATTTGGAGTTTAGTCCGCCGCTCCTGGTCGAAATTTTTCTTTTAAAGTTTTTCATTTGTTTGGGTCGTTGGTTTGGGTAAGTTTATCATAGCAGGGAGATTTTGCAAGTATCGGCGTAAGCTCTTTCCAAATTCCACCGTTCTCGATAGGTGGATCTTTCCAGATCCGTTGTGATGTTTGGGTAAAGTGTCATAATCTTCCTCTGGCCCTTATGTACCTTTTTCGATAGACAGGCTTTTCCAAGCCTGTTG
>JBDGQU010000180.1:0-13521 GCA_042218715.1 Bipolaricaulia bacterium
TCAAAACCGCACAATTTTGGTTGATATTAGTTAAAAAATTCTAAAATCGTTGCCAGTTCGTTCCTCATTGAATCCCGCTCAACCACTGAATCCACTATTCCGTGTTCCAGGGCGAACTTGCTCGACTGAAAGTCCTGTGGTAAGTCTTCACCAATTGTTTCTTCGATCACTCTTCGTCCTGCAAAACCAATCAATGCCCCCCTCTCCGCTATCGTTACGTCTCCTAAACTTGCTATACTCGCTTCTACTCCAGCCGTCGTCGGATAGGTCATAACAGAGATAAACGGTAATCCCGCCTCCGATAACATCTGTCTTGCCGAGGTGGTCTTGACCATTTGAAACAGGGACAAAAGCCCCTCCTGCATTCGAGCCCCCCCGGACGAGCTGACCAAAGCGAACGGAAGGTCCTCATCTACTGATGTCTCTATCCCGCTAACAATCTGCTCCCCCACTACGGATCCCATAGAGCCTCCGATAAATCTAAAATCCATAACCCCTAAAACCAGTGGAATTGTCTCGATCTCTCCCGTACCTACGATTATAGCGTCAAACATTCCTGTTTCCGTCTGGTTTTCCTCGATCTTGTCCTCGTAGGTCTGAGTGTCCTCGAAACCCAGAGGATCGTCCGATTCTATTCTCTTTGTTTTATCCGAGAATGACTCTTCGTCCACTAATGTCTTTATTCTTTCCTTTGCAGTGAGAAAGAAATAGGCACCGCAGTTAGGGCAAACGTGATTGTTCTCTTTTAGCTTTTTTTTGAAGATAAGTTTTTCACACGATTTACACTTAACCCAGAGCGCCTCATCCTTTTCTTCTTCCTCCTCAAAATCTACTCTAAGATATTCTTCGTCCCGAAATAACGGCATATTAATCCCCTTCCAATACCTTTGGGCTAACACTATTGTCAAGGAACTTAGAAGGTATTACAATCCCCATTGACAATACCAGCCTTAAACCCTCTTCAACAGTTAGATCGAGATAGGTTAGATCGTCTTTTGGCAGGAAGACGATCATGCCACTCAGTGGATTAGGAGTGGTGAATATAAAAGCCGCAACCGAATCTTCCCCAATTATATCCTCTACCTCTCCCAGGTTTTCGTTCGTCACAAAACCTACAACGTAAGTCCCTCTTCTCGGGTACTCGAACATTACCACGTCCCGAAAGGTCGTGGACTCGCTGCTCAATATCGCATTTATTATCTGTTTGATTGTAACGTACATCTTATTTACCAGTGGCGTAGAACCCATTATTCTATCCAAAATAGAATAGACCTTTCTCCCTACGTAAATCCGAGTGATTAATCCAACAATAAAAACCAGTAACAGGGTTAGTATAGCACCAATTCCGGGGAGCCATTCCCTGCCCACGGTCATTCTCAAAAAATTGCCAATTATATTACCAATTTCTGACCCTTCCCCGGTAAACTTCCGGAACATTCTATATATCAGCCATAGCACGTAGAACGTGAATCCCGTGGGGAGGATTACCAATAATCCATTAATGAACGTATTTTTTATATAAGAGAGTATATTTTTCATTGTTGTTATCAAAAGCCAGGACAATTCTTTGCTAATTTTAGTACATAACACTTCGGCTGTCTAACTTGTTCTCGCCGTTGGAACCCAGCAAATCATGAATTATAATCTAGGCAAATGAGAAGAGTAAATTGGACGATAACTGAAAAACAGCATAAAGAACTACAGAAACTCTCCCGAGAGACCGGGCTACCAATTTCTGAATTGGTTAGGCGGTCCCTGGATAAATACCTCGGGTTGGTCGGGGAAGAGCCCTTAAGGGGTTCTGAAGAAGAAGGACGTGGGCCAGAGTAGTCCATTACACTGAGAAGAGGAGTTGCGAGCAAATATTTGAGTAGAGGAGGTTGTAATTTTTAATATAGCCACAGCAGACGAGATAAAACGGGGAGAAATCACGGACGTATACTTTGAAAGAACAAAAAGGATCCTCGAAGAGAATAACCTGGACAAAAAAGTAAGGATGGAAGTAAGGACAAAAAGTATACCCGGAGAAGGGCCGGGAGTACTCACGGGTCTGGACGAAGTTATCCAGTTACTCGAGGGAACGGGTCATTCGGTCTGGTCCATTCCAGAAGGAAGCGTTTTTCTTCCCTACGAGCCGGTTATGATGATTGAAGGACAGTACAAAGACTTTTCCACATTGGAAACACCATTACTCGGTCTCCTGTGCCAGGCAAGTGGAATTTCGACGAAAGCCAGGGAAGTTACGGAAGCAGCAGACGACAACCCGGTATTTCACTTTGGCTCTCGACGTATGCACCCATCTATAGCCCCGATGATAGGGCGAAGTGCCTATATTGGGGGATGTGAAGGGGTCGCAGTAACTAAGACGGCCAGACAATTAGGATTGGAACCGGTCGGTACTATCCCACACGCGCTAATACTAATACTGGAGGACTCGACCACAGCGACGGGAATGTTCGAAAAGTTATTTGGTGAAGAAGTAGAGACCGTCGCTTTAGTCGACACGTTCGGGGATGAGAAGTTCGAAGCTCTGGAGAACGCTGATTTGATAGAAGGACTGAACGCAGTTAGGCTGGATACGCCATCATCGAGGCGCGGAAATATGCTGGAAATAGCCAAGGAAGTAAGGTGGGAACTCGACCTACACGGGTTCACAGACGTTGACATATTAATCTCCGGAGGTTTGGACGAAAAAAGTATTCCGGACTTAAACGAGGTCGCCGACGCCTACGGAGTAGGGACCTCAATTTCGAACGCACCCGTAATCGACTTTTCCCTTGATATAGTGGAGATAGAAGGTGAGGCGGTATCCAAACGAGGCAAAAAATCAGGTGCAAAACAACTTTACATCTGTAGTGAATGTGATAAAAGGCTCATAAGGTCCTTCGGAGAAGGAGAGACGAAATGTCCTGAATGCGGAGGAAAAGCAAAGCCAGTTTTAACCAAGGTTATCGAAAAAGGAGAGGTGCAGAACGATCGTCCGTCGGTAAAACGGATAAGAGACTACTCCATGTCGCAACCTTATATTGAAAATAGCCGAGAATAAAACAATCCAACCCCGAGCACAGTTCCAAAACAACTAATTAAAGTCAGGAACTTCATATTATCTTTACGTTAATTCATATAATATTAATTGAAAATTCACGGCAATAGAATGCCGCAAGTTGCATCTGTTAGCTAGATCTTAAACAATTAATTTGAGGTGATTTAGGTGAATTTATCGAAGAGAAGTTTAGTAATTTTTTCTCTTATAGCTTTGATGGTTATACCTGTCTTTGGTGTATTGGCTCAACAGGAAGGGTCGAGCCAGCAATCAGGGCAACAACAAAAAAATAAAACTACTGTTGTGGCCACCGTAAATGGTGCGGAAATAACCAAACAGGAATTATCCCAAAGTGCTCAGGTTTATCCGATCATCATGACTCTTTCTCGGAAGTTCAGATCTTTTGCTCAGTTCTTAATGACAAGTGAGGCTGGCAATACTTTCCTTAAAGAATATAGAAAGTACGTACTGGACAAACTAATTGAACAGGAAATCCAAAAGCAAAAGATAGAGGAACTGGGCATTAAGGTCAGCGAAAAGGAAATACAGGCACAAATCGATAAAATAATTAAAAACAACGACAAATTCAAAGACGAAAAAAGCCTGGAAAATTACTTAAAAAATAACCAGAAAATGACTATGAAGGACCTCAAATCGAGGATCAAGCAAAGCCTCAGGCAGCAAAAGCTAAGAAAACAAGTTACCGGCAAAGTGGAAGTAACTGAGGAAGAAATAACTTCCTTTTACGAAAAGAACAAAAAAAGTTACACGGATAAGAAAGGCAACGTAAAACCACTCAAGGAAGTTAGGGGACAGATCAAGGGAACCATAAAAAGTCAGAAGAGCAACAAAGCCTGGAACCAGTGGTTAAGTCAGGCAAAAAAGGAAGCTAAAATAGAAAAAAAGCTGGAAAATCTCTAACTCTGACAATTTCCGATTAAACAAATCAAAAGTCCACCCAGGAAGAGCATCAACCGACAAAATACGTGTTCTTCCTGGGATTTTTATCTGTTCTCTCCGGGCTTCAGGCTTTGAACTTCTCCCGGTAAGCCTTTTGAGCTTCCATAATTGACTTTTTTGCTTCTTCCTTACCATACCAACCAAGAGTTTCCACTACCTTTTCTCCCCGTTCAAGTTCTTTGTATACTTCAAACATGTGGGCAATCTCGTCAAGAATGTGGTCAGGAACGTCGTCTATATCTTTGTACCCCTGATATCTTGGGTCCTTTAAGGGTACGGCAAGTATCTTATCGTCCCTTTTACCCGCATCCAGCATTTCAAGAATTCCGATCGGTCTCGCCTCCATGATACATCCCGGAAAAGTCGGGTTTGTAACGAGAACCAGAATATCCGTTGGATCACCGTCTTCGTCAAACGTCCGGGGCAAAAACCCGTAATCGCCGGGGTAATGTACGGCAGTATGGAGGACTCGATCCAGAACAATTTCTCCTTTCTCGACGTCGTACTCGTACTTGTTCTCAGTCCTCCTGGGGTTCTCAATTACTGCATTTACGACCCTCGGTGTATCGGGCCCGGTTTCGAGGTCGCGCCACTTATCTTTCACCTTGCCTCACCTCACAAAATTAGTAAGTCAATCCAGGGCAGACATAGTCATCCTTTCCACCAGTTCAGTAAATCCAATTCCAGCCTCTTTCGCCGCGATAGGTAAGTCACTAGTTTGTGTCATACCCGGCAAAGTATTCACTTCCAGTCCAAAGATATTATTTTCGGAATCGACGAGGAAATCGACTCTACTATATCCTCGACAGCCGAATTCTGAGTGGGCCCGGAGCGCCTCTTCCTTCACCGATTCCGCCACCTCCGCTGATAATTTAGCGGGACAAATGAATTCCGTTTCACCGGGCGTGTATTTAGCCTTGTAGTTGTAAAACCGCTCTCTCTTGACGTTCAACTCCACCAGCGGCAGCGGAACTGGACCACTGCTATCTTCGAGAACACCGGCCGTGACCTCCTTTCCGTCTACGTACTCTTCCAGGAAGAGCCGACCGTATTCCTCCCTTACCTGAACCACTTTATCGACAAGATCTTCCTCGGAGTCCGCTATCTCTACTCCTCTACTGGACCCTTCTCCTACCGGTTTAATGACAACCGGGAACCCAAGCTCACTCGAGACCCGGTCAACTATATTATCAGGGGAACGACCTGCCCCTTCTACGAATCCGGGGGTTTTAACGGAAGCCCGATGAAAAGCCGCTTTCGAATATAGCTTATTCATCGCTATCGAACTTCCCAGCGGACCAGTACCCGTATAAGGAACGTCCAATATATCCAGGAGAGCCTGTACTGTACCGTCCTCGCCGATACCCCCATGGAGTGCGTTGAAAACTATATCCGGACTCTTTACCAGGTCCAGAATCTCTCCCTCACGACTGAACTCTCCCCGAACCGGGATTAATTCTTTCCTGCCCGCCTTGAGCGCTTCGTAAACTTTGCCCCCGCTCTTTAACGAAACTTCTCGTTCGGAGGAAGTCCCTCCCATCAAAACACAAACATTTAATTCCTCATCAAGGTTAACCATATCAGGCCCACCTTCTAAAAATTGAGTTCACAAGTCAATTCTAATTTATCCAGGCGAGATGTAAAAGAAAGGTTTCAGCTGCCATACAAATAAAAAACACCCCTTCTTGGAAAAGGGATGTCATATCCTCTCATTACAGTTTTCGGAAATTAATTAGCCCTGAATTAACTTCGCCGCTTTCACCGTATTTGACATTATCAGGGTCGTGGTCATCGGGCCAACTCCTCCCGGAACAGGGGTAATAAGGGAAGCTTTCTCCTTCACTTTTTCGTAATCTACGTCACCGGTAATACCGCTTTCCGTCGCGTTAATACCAACATCTACTACTACCGTTCCTTCGGAAATCATATCCTCAGTTATGAAGTTCTTTTTACCTACCGAAGAACAGACAATGTCCGCCCGTCTTGTCTTTTCGGCTAGATCCCCGGCCTGGTACTCGCAGAGTGTCACTGTGCCGTAACCTTCCCGTAAAGCCAGCAGTGAAAGTGGCAGACCCACAGCTCCTCCACCGACTATTAGAAACTCCTTTCCAGCTAACTCTACCCCTGAGTACTTCAGTATTTCCATAACCGCGTAGGGAGTAGCAGGTAATAGCATCTCAGGGTCATTTTTTAACTCTTCGTAACTCGCTCTGACGGCCCCACCGGAAAGGAGTTTTCCACTATTTAGAGGATTTATACAATCTACGTCCTTTTTCGGGTTTATCTCGTCTCTCAATTTACCGATGTTTAGACCTTCCGGAAGTGGTAATTCAATGAACAACCCGTGAACGGACGGGTCATTATTTAACTTCCGGAGCCTGCCTACCAGATCTTTTTCCGAAATATCTTCGTCTAGCTTAACTCCCTTATACTCGATTCCCAGCTCCTCGGCCAGTTTCTTCTTCGTCCTGTAGTAGACTTTGGCTCCAGGATCACTCCCAACGAGAACAGGAGCGATCGCGGGCTTGACCCCCTGCTCTTTTAAATTATCTATTTCGGACTTTAGCTCCTCCCTGTAAGTTTTTGCTATCTCTTTACCGTCTATCTTTGACATTGTTCCTCCTACGCGTTAGACGTTGTTTTTCTCGCTAACTAAGGTCAAAGCCTCGTCTCTGGCCGCTTTGTCCGTTGTGAACTTACCCCTTATTGCGGAAGTAACCATTTTTGAACCCGGCTTCTTAACTCCCCTCATAGTCATACAGAGGTGTTCGGCTCGGATCTTTATCAGAACTCCGTAAGGTTCGATCTTATCCATAAGGACGTCAGCTACCTGGGACGTCAATCTCTCCTGGATTTGCGGCCTACTGGAGGCGACTTCCAGCGCCCGCGCCAGTTTACTTGCACCGACGATTCTCCCCTCTTTGGGCATATATACTATACTTGCCCTTCCCAAGATCGGTAGAAGATGGTGCTCGCACAGCGACTGAAACGGAATGTCGTCGAGCACAACCATTTCCTTATAATCTTCCTGGAAAAACGTCGAAACCTCCGCACCCGGGTTTGTATCGATTCCGGAGCAAATCTCACCCATCATCCGGGCAACTCTCTCCGGAGTTTCCTTCAACCCGGGTCTTTCCGGGTCCTCACCTATACCTTCAAGAATTAGCTCAGTTCCCCTTGCTATCTTCTCTTTATCCATTTATTCTCCCTAAACATTTAATTGTAACCTAGAACAAGCCTTTTACGTTCCCTTCTTCGTCTATATCAACGTCTTCGTAGGCCGGTTCGGACGGGAGACCTGGCATCGTGCTCATCTCCCCACATAGCGGGTAAACAAATCCGGCACCTACGCTTGCCCTTACCTCCCGGATCGGCAGGGTGAAACCAGTCGGTACTCCCTTCTTCTTCGGATCGTGTGAGAGGGAAAGATGGGTTTTTGCCATGCAAATCGGGAGATCTCCGAAACCGGACTCCTCGTAATCCTTTATCTGTTTCTCCGCCTTGTTCGAATATTCGACTCCTTCCGCTCCGTATATTTCCGTCGCTATCGTTTCTATTTTTTCCTTAATCGATTTGTCCAGGTCGTAAAGAAATTCGAAGTTTGATTCTTCCTCGGTTGCCTCGACCGTCGCTTCCGCTAGCTCGACCGCTCCTTCTCCCCCGTCTGTAAAATGATTGGACTCTACGGCGTCAAACGCGCCCGCTTCTATAGCCTTTTTCCTGACAAGTTCGATTTCTTTGTCCGTGTCCGTACTGAACCTATTTACGGCCACCACAACAGGTACACCGAACTTTTGTGCTATCTCGATGTTCTTTGCCAGGTTTTCCGTACCTTTCTCGAGCAATTCCAGATTTTCTTCCTTGTAGACCGGATCAAGTTCCTTCCCGGCCACTACTTCCGGTCCTCCACCGTGGGTTTTAAGTGCTCTTACAGTGGCAACGAGAACTACAGCGTCGGGTACATTTCCGCTGTACCTGCATTTAATATTGAAGAACTTCTCCATACCAATGTCAGCTCCGAAACCGGACTCCGTAACTACGTAATCAGCAAGCTTCAACCCGACCATGTCAGCCAGGTTGGAACTGTTGCCGTGGGCAATATTGGCGAATGGGCCAGCATGGACGAAAGCGGGTTGTCCTTCAAGGGTCTGAAGCAGGTTCGGTTTAACGGTATCTTTCATGAGGACTGTCGCAGCACCGGCCGCACCTAGATCTTCCACCGTAACCGGTTCTCCATCCCAGGAGTAGCCAAGAACTATCTTACCGATTCTCTCCCTGAGGTCCTGCAGCCCCTCCGTCAGTCCAAGTATTGCCATCAGTTCAGATGCAACGGTTATGTCGAAAGCGCTTTCTCTCGGGTATCCGTCCCACTTACCACCTAACCCAACGTTAATGTTCCGCAGGGCCCGGTCGTTTATATCCACTACCCTGTTCCAGGTAACGGAGTAAGGATTTATGTCCAGCTTTTCTTTACCTTTCTCTTTCCAAGCTTCGTCTGAGTAGTTTCTCTCGTGCATCATTCGGGCGTCCAGCGCTGCAGCAATGAGATTGTGAGCCGCCCCTATGGCATGAATATCTCCCGTGAGATGGAGGTTAAAGTCCTCCATGGGGATTACCTGGGAATAGCCTCCTCCCGCTGCCCCACCTTTGATACCGAAGGTTGGCCCCTGGGAAGGTTGTCGAATGGCGGTCATTACTTTTTTACCTATCTTGCCCAGTGCCTGAGTTAACCCGATATTCGTCGTGGTTTTACCCTCGCCAAGCGGCGTTGGTTGAATAGCTGTTACATCTATGTACTTCCCGTCGGGCTTGTCCTTCCTGTCCTCGTAAGCATCAAGTTTCACTTTTGCTTTGTAATCACCGTATAGTTCCAACTCGTCTCTACTAAGCCCTACTTTCTCGGCAATTTCTTTTATTGGCCTCAAGTCCGCTTCTTGAGCAATTTCAATATCACTCTTCATGAATAATATACCTCCTTTAGATTAGAATCTTCTGGTCCCCAATTTGTCCACGGTCTACATTTTCTTTCTCATCCCACCACGAGTATTGCCTGGTTCTCTGTTAATTGCTTCTTTTGTACTTAAGGTAGTTAAGACAGTTTTTATCCTCCCCGAGAAGCGCCTCAGCTGCCTTCAAAGTATCCATCATCGGCTTGTCGGTCGGATCGATTAAAGCCGCATCCAGACCTGCTTCCAGTAACATCGCGAATACAGTTCTATTAATCAATGGTCTATCCGGAAGCCCAAAAGACATATTGCTAAGTCCGATATTTGTCTTAACCTCGAATTTTTTCTTGATCTTTCTTATAGAGTCAATTACGTACTGTCCCTGCTCTTGATTACTTCCTATCGTCATGGCAATTACATCCACGTAGAGTCTGTCTTTATCTATTCCAAGGTCGTCGCATTTTTCGAGTAGAGATTTCGTCTCGTTCAATCTGTCCTCGACCGTCTCGGGCATTCCTTCTTCGCCCATTGCTAGACCGATTATCTCCGCCTCGGACTCAGCTGCTATCTCTCGGGCCTTTGCCTTGTCTTCTTCGTTACTTATAGAGTTAATGACTGGTTTGTTTTCGACCTTTCCCAGGGCAAATTCCAGTACTTCCGGATCCGGAGTATCGATGCATATTCTGACGTCATCTAACTCGTCCTCAACCAAATCGATGAGCCAATCCATGTCATCTTTTTCATCTTCCATAGATTCCCCTGCATTGAGGTCGATCACGTCAGCCCCGGCTTCCACCTGATCCCTGGCTAGTCTTCTAATCAAACCTTCGTTCTTTTCCATTAAAGCCTGGTTAACCTCATCCCTCGTGGAATTTATTAATTCACCAATCGTTAAGAACATAATACTTACCTCCAGATCTTTCTTTTCAAGAAGATTTCCTTAATACTTACTTTTCGAACTATCGGGACTAAAAAAGAAGTCAAAACGTTTATCTTGCTCGAAAGTAAAAATATTCTAAATTACTCCGTGTCTTCCTCTCTCCATCTCAGTACAGGCTCTCGGGCTGCTTTGGTTTCGTCCAACCTGCCTACCGGAGTGGACTTTGGGGCTTCGTGAAGCAATTCGGGATTCTCCGAAGCCTCCTCCGCTATACTACGCATTGCTTCAGCAAACTCGTCCAGTGTTTCCTTGGGTTCCGTCTCGGTCGGTTCAACCATTAACGCTTCTTTTACAATCAACGGGAAATAAACGGTCGGCGGATGATAGCCGTAGTCCAGGAGTCTCTTTGCAATATCTACGGTCTTAATCCCTTCACCCACACCGCTGCCGCTGAGCACGAATTCATGTTTGCAGACACCATCGTAGGCTACTTCGTAGGTATCACTCAGTTTTTCCTTCAGATAATTTGCGTTAAGTACGGCATTACCGCTAACCTCCCTCAACCCTTCGTTTCCCAGGGCTTTTATATAACTGTAAGCTTTGACCATAATTCCAAAAGGACCGGAAAAACTATTAACTTTTCCAATGGTTCGGTCTTTGTCATAAGCGAATTCGTAGCTATCGCCATCCTTTTCCACGGTCGGTACGGGAAGATAGGGAATCAGGTCTTCTTTGACCCCTACGGGCCCCGCTCCCGGACCGCCACCCCCGTGAGGCGTGCTGAAAGTTTTGTGTAAATTAAAGTGGGTAATGTCCATCCCTATATCTCCAGGGCGAACCCTGCCCAGGAAAGCGTTGAGATTTGCGCCATCGAAGTAACACAACCCGCCTGCATCGTGCACTATTCTAGCTATTTTTGTAATATCCGGTTCGAATATCCCCAGAGTGTTGGGAACGGTAAGCATAATGCCCGCAGTGTCGTCCCCCACGGCACTTTTAAGCTCACCTAAATCGACCGTACCCTTTTCGTTTGATTTTATTTCAACCGTGTCGAAACCGGCAACGGCCGCGGAAGCCGGATTTGTACCGTGAGAAGAGTCGGGAAGCAGTATTTTTCTCCGGCTATCGAGTTCTCCTTTATCATCGTGATACTTCCGAATCATAAGCATACCAGTCAATTCTCCGTGAGCACCCGCCGCCGGTTGAAGCGTGATTCCCGCCATTCCGGATATATTTTTCAGCGCTTCCCCAAGTTTGTACATTAACTCGAGGTTCCCCTGGACTACCTCTTCGGAAACCAATGGGTGATGATTTTTGAATCGCGATTTATTTGCCAGATCCTCCATAGGTTTCGGATTGTGCTTCATCGTACAGGAACCAAGCGGGTATAATCCGTCGTCCACACCGTAGTTCTTCTTTGAAAGTTCGGTATAGTGCCGAATCAGTTCGGGCTGGCTAACTTCCGGAAGGTGAGGCTCTTCCGACCTCAATAACTCCGCGTCAATTTCGTCTTCCGGTGTTTGGTTGAAAAGGTGTTCTTCGTTAAATGAAGTCCCCGTTTTCCCTGCCTCGCTTTTGTCGAATATAGTTGTCATTCCTGGTCCACCTCGCGGCTCATTAAATCGACAAATCCGTCCATTTCCTCTTTCTTCACCTTTTCGGTAACTGCAATCAAAAGAAGGTCTCCCCAACCTGCGTCTCTAAGGTGATCGGGATGAAGAAGATCTACTCCTTCCTCCCTCATTTTTTCCCAGAGGTCGGCGGGGACACCCGGTACCTGGATTGCAAACTCATTGAAGAATGGCTGATCATAGGTCAGTTCAATACCCGGCAAGTCCGTGAGCCTGTCGGCAAGATAGTGAGCTTTGTCCCAGTTTATTCTCGCAAGAGAACCAAGGCCGGAGGGACCCAGCGAAGCCAGATATACGGTTGCCGCAAGGGCGTTTAACGCCTGGTTAGTACAAATATTTGACGTAGCCCTTTCTCTCTTGATGTGTTGTTCCCGCGTTTGTAGCGCCATAACGTAACCTTCTTTACCTTCCGAGTCCACAGTTTTGCCGGAAACCCTACCCGGAAGGTAACGTAAATAATCCTTTCTGGTGGCAAAAAGTCCCAATAGCGGACCACCGAAGTTGATGGGATTACCCAGAGGTTGACCTTCCCCCACCACTACATCCGCTCCAAAACTACCGGGGGGCTCCAGAAGACCCAGTGAAATAGGGTTGGAACTAACTATGAGAAATGACTCGTCCAGCTTTTCCTTCAACCCGCTAAGGTCCTCAATTACACCTAAATAATTGGGGGACTGGACTACCAACCCGGCAATTGAATCTTCTGTGGAAAGGATCCCGTCTAGTTCGCCCCTGTCAATCCGTCCTTCGTCGCTGCTCAATTCAATTACCTGGTTTTCTTCCTGCGGCAAGTAGGTTTCCAATACGTCTCTATAACGCGGATTCAGGGTTTCACTGACTATCACTTTTTCTTTATCGAGATATTCCTGAGCCATTAATACTGCTTCTGCTACGGACGAGCCTCCGTCGTACATGGAGGAGTTCGCGATATCCATGCCTGTCAGTTCGGCAATTTCCGTCTGAAACTCAAACATCCAGGTAAGAGTACCCTGGCTAATTTCGGCCTGATATGGAGTATAAGCAGAATAAAATTCCGATCTCCCCGTAACGTGGGACACTATGGAAGGAATAAAATGATCGTAAAGCCCGGCACCAATGAGGTTCACTCGGTTGCCAGGCTTTTCGTTACGATCAGCTATTTTTTCAACGTAATCTTTTAATTCCAGCTCTGTTTTCCCTTTTTCGTCTACTAAACGCCGATCGACCTTCAGGTCGCCCGGGATATCGGAAAACAATTCCCCAAGGGAATCGATACCGATATCCTCAAGCATCTCCCTCCTGTCGCTGTCCGTATTGGGGATAAAGTCCATGAGGGATCGTTTATTTAACTGGTCAACTTTTTAACTAGTTTGGATGCCGCCGCCGCATCAGCTGCGTAACCGTCGGCTCCTATCTCATCAGCGAAGTCCTGAGAAACGGGAGCTCCACCAATTGCTACTTTTACCTGATCCCTTATACCCTCCTCCTCAAGCGCTTCGATAACCTCAGGCATATGGGTCATGGTGGTAGTCAGCAGGGCGGACATTCCCAGCACATTTGCACCGTGTTCCTTGATAGCTTCGACAAATTCCTCGGCTGGTGTCTCAGCTCCGAGATTGTATACCTCGAATCCCGCTCCTTCTAGCATCATACTAACCAAATTCTGACCAATGTCGTGTAAGTCCCCTTCTACGGTACCCATAACTACAATACCGGCCGGTTCTACCCCGGACTCCGCCAGGAGAGGCCGTAGTAATTCCATAGCACCTTTCATTGCCTCGGCGGAAAGTAACATCTCCGGTACGTACCTTTCTCCTTTTTCGTACTCCTCTCCTACTTCGTCCATGGCGGGTACAAGACCTTCGTTTAGGATCTTCTCCGGTTCCAAACCCTCGTCAATAGCCTTCTCAGTCAACTCCACCGTTTTGTCCTCGTCCATGTCAAATACAGCTTGACCCAATTCTTCCAATAAATCGCTCATTCTATCCTAAACCTCCTCTATTCTTTATATTACCCTTTGTGAAACCATTATATCTCTTGGAATTCCAGTTACAAGAAAAAGAGTGGGATAAATCATCCCAC
>JBDGQU010000181.1:0-5807 GCA_042218715.1 Bipolaricaulia bacterium
AGGCCGAGAAACCTTCGGAGATGATGCCATTGTTTATCAAGCTGAATACCTGCGTAAGTTCGAACGTATGGGCGTAGAAGGTACACTTGATTTGCAAGATTATATAGACCGACAGCACGGCAAGATAGGAGAAAACGTGGAGTTTTTCCTGTCCGGAAGAGCACCCTACGTAGTTCCCGAATACAATATAGCAGACCTGACCCCAAGAAATCCTCAATGGTGGTTCAATAGGCCATGTCGGCCTCCCTTTATCCGCGAATGGCATAATCACGTGGACAATTACGGCAACTACATGCCAGGATACTGCGGCGGTCTCTCATTTGGACATATAGAAGATCTGGATTCGTTAACTTCTCGAGGAATTGATCGAGAGAAATACCCCATACTTTCATTTTTGAGCGAAGGTAATTTTTCTGAACTTTACGAACTAGCCAGTGATTATGGATATCGGGAAACGAAGGCTGGTTACTATTCCAAATGTCATCTTTGTTTGGACCTTAGACGACATTTGCACGATAATGGTAACTTTGCCGAGTTAAAACCGGACGAGTTTTACCGCCAATTGCCCAGCGGAACTTCTAGATATTAAATAGCTGGGCTAGTATTTACTATTTTACGTGCCACCCGGGGCCGGATTATTGGCTTTTCCCCAACAAGCTTTTCACGAAAAGCTCCTCCGGTTTGTATTTGTAAGGTATTAACTCTTGGTCCAGGCAATATTTGAGCAATGTGTCTAGAGCCTTAAGGTTCCACTCGGTTAGACCGTACGACCACGGATTCTCACTAAATATGGATTTCTCTTCTTCCAGGTATTTACGCGCCCAGACAAGTGCTGACGTCCTTGGGTCTTCGAGTCTTTTCAGGCCCAGATCTTTCGACCTTTTGAAGGCTTTGTAAATATTCCCAGCCGCCCAGGGAGCTTCCTCCAGTATTTCGTTCCGGATGACTACTGTGTGCATTAATGGAAATATTCCCGTTTCCTCGTAATAATTCAATTCTTCCTCGAAAGGATTTTCGAATAACCGCTCACAGCATTTACCTTCTATAACGGAGTCAAAAAGAGCGGGATAAAAGGCCCCCTTTAGTTGACCTTTGCAAAGCATTTCTTCAAGATCCTTGTTCTCCGGTATATCTCTGATATCGAATCGCTCTAATGATCCCAGGGGAACGTCTTCCGGGGCTCGTCGATACCAGGTCACGTCCTCCAGGTCCAATCCGTATTTTTCTTTCGCTATACCTCTCATCCATATTCCGGCCGTAGTCTGCCAGGTGTTAAGTCCAACTTTTTTTCCTTCTAAATCATCGGGAGTACTTACCCCCGCACCGGAGTGTTTGAACATGTTGGAGTGTCTGAAGCTGCGGTGAGGAAAGACCGGTATTGCCGTAAACGGATAATCTTCCTGGGCTGAACGAGAAGCCAGGTAGGAACCCAGTGAGAGCTCACAAACGTCGAATTCCTTGCCCCGGAGCATTCGCCAGTGTCGCTTAGGCGCGAAAATAGTTGATACTTCCCAGTCTATCCGTTCCGGGCTGACTTCTCCGGTTTGAATTGGTTGGGTCAGCGCGTGGTCACCGCATGCTACCGACAATTTGAGGTCATTTCGAGACATAGTTTGTATATTCCTCCTGGTTAACTCTGAGCTGTTACAAGGTAAACCATTTCGTCGCTACTATTGGGACCCTGCCCGGAACTGAAGACCAGATTCCCGGCTCTCCTCGCGGGTATATAAGAACCAACCGGTTCTGGCGGTTCGGGTATTTTGATCCCCAGCTCTTCAATTCTACCTTCGTAATTATCCATAAATAATCACTCCAGGTCTGAAATTTAGTATACCGGTTAATTAATTATTTTGACATATTCCGGGCAGCAATTAAACTCCTGGCGACCAACAGGAATTTTGAGGATACGACGTAGGATATACAGCTAGGTTCATTTCCGAGGTAAAATTGACCTTACCGGCGACATCGTTTACGGTGCATGGAGCGGTTACGGAGTTCCAATAGGTTATCTGTTGGTTGCAGGACAGTCCGGCTCGAATTTCATAAAACTTATAGGTTTTCAATAAACCCGGTCTTTTAAATGGCCCTCACTACGGACATGCCTTTGCTTGCTTAATAGAAAACCAACAGGTGTAGTTAGAGGGTTTCGAGCTTCTCTTCTACCAGCGACTTCAAAATGTGCCGGTGGCAGTGTTTATCCTCTCCTTCGTAGCAAACCAACCGGACGTCATTTCCTTTTGCCACCTTTTCGACAATCTTTTGGAGACGGAACCGGCGCTCAAGATTTTCCATCTCTTCCAGAAAGATTTATTTGTATTCTTCCCAGACTATCTCCCCGTTCTTCCACTTTGTAAGCAGTTCTTCCTAAAACAGGAGAAGGGTTTTCTGTGCCCTATTGGTCTCTATATCCATTAATCGCCCGGGCACGGGGACCCGGGCTGCTATTGAGTTAAAGACGGGGACCGGCTGCTGTGTTTGGGTAGAGGCACCTGGATTGTAGTCTCTTAAAGGTATAGGACACCCTGCTAGTGAACTTTACTGTAATTCCTCGGTTACCTCTTTTACGTCCTGGGCCTTTTTTTCGTCCAGGAGTACCTTGTTGGCTCCGCCGGTTTCGAAATCTAACTCTTTCAGATCGATTTTCCTTATCCGTCTGTTGTACATGGTATGGAAGTATGTAACCAGGTTATTTGTATCGTGGGCTACTGTCCACTGGGTATCCGACGGTACGACGGGGTTCTGATCGCTGTTGCTGTCAGTACCTTCACCCTGGTTCGCGGGGACGTTAAAGCTATCCATTATTCTGAAAAACTGGTTAACCGTATCGAAGCCGCCTTCCGTTTTTCTTGAAACCTCCTTCAGTACCGTAGCTCGGACGAACCTCGACGGTGCGGTATAATCGCCGGGAAGACCGAGCAGGCCGGAACCGGATGCCAGAGGAGTGATTTCCAGATCTCCCCAGGTTTTCTTTTCGAATGGATCGTTCGACAGGTACCCGTAGTTCCTGAGGTTCTGCAGGTGCCAGTCGAAGGTAGGATTGTTGGTAATTACTCCTACTGGATTGTCGAAGATTTTTTGTTTACCGTCGGTGAACTCGATGACGATTGAATCCCCACTCGATTCTAAGATCATAAGGTGTAGCGGCGCTACTTTATTTAGCGTTGGGTCAACTACCGAGACTACCCTTACGTCTTTCATACCTTCCCGAACTTCCGAAATACTGGAAAAGCTGGAAAGTATGTAGGGCAAAACGTCGGTCGGGGCCATGCTTTTGTCGGAAATACTCGGGTCGTAGTCCCCGTATTCGGCGAACCCTGTGTGGTAAAATACCCCTCCGGCAAGTCCCGCTTCGTTCATTCCATCACCGGCTGTTCTATCGGCTAATTCTATTCCCAAAAAGCCGTACTTACCTTTCCAGGAAATACCGTTTTTCCCGTCCGGAGTGGTTCCTTGAAACTCTTTCCCCTTTGGGTAAATGACCGCCTTGGCGTGCCAGTCAAACGCTCCCCACTCCATGGTCCTTCCGTAGACTGCAGTGCCGTCCTCCCCTTCTAGAACTATTCCAGTACACGCTGACGCTGTGTATCCAGTAAGGGGAAGTAGGAAAATTACAAATATCAATGCTGGTAAGATCCGGCTGTTGTTTCTCTTCATCTTAGTCTCCTTGTGTGATTTCAAACACCTGTATTTTGCAAATTAGAATTCTAGCGGCGCAACACCTAATTATACGATAAAGGGCGATAGATAGCTTGTAGAAGAATTTAACAGTATTGCATCTGAACACGAAGAATAACGGAAAGCTGGGGAATAAGGTTATTTTTTTGCGGACAGGGGTACAGGATCACCGAAGTGGGTTCAATAGCGCAGTGGGTTCTTTATCCAACCGTTAAAGTTGGATTGAAGTGAAGTTAACCGCCCAGAAGGAAGTCATGAGTTAGTTTTTTCAGGTTAGCTTAAACGTGGAAGCAATCTTGCTAAAAACAAGTGTTTCTCTCCAGCCGAAACCGGATGGCGGGGAGTCAAATACCCCGGGATTCACTGAGTGCAAAACGAAATCCAGGACGATGCGACTGTCTCCTTTAACGGTTGAATATATCGTATGCTCGTAAAGGTGGCCGGCAGCACCTTCCTCGAACTCCTTTTTCGAGAACTCTCGGCTGTTGATGAAAACTAATTTACCGGGTTCTTCCCCTGGAGGAGCGTGGGGGTTCTCTTCCGAGACCTTTTTTACCTTTACCAGGAGAAACTTCTCTTGCAGGAGAGATTCCGCGGGGACCGGGAGGTCTACTCTGACCTTCTCCCCTTCCGTATCGTCGTAAGTCTGCACCTGTCCTTTTCGCGGGTACTTGAACTCAAACCCGTATTCCTCGCTCCTGAAAGTTTTCCAATCGGTTAATTCTGAAGCGGGGAAGCTTACTTTCCTTAAGTTATAAGTCGGACAACGTAACTCTTCTGCGACGATTGTTATTGCCCCGAAGATAGAATTTCCAGGGGGACCGAACTGGGCGAATATTCCCCCTCCCACAACCAGGAGCGCCGCAAGGAGTAGAATGAATAATCCCGAACCTCTATTTGTCATAGAACAAGCAATTTGATTGCTGGAACTGTTCAATTGACCCACGCTAGAGGTCAATTAGTTCCGGGTTGGCCACCTGGATTAGCTCTTCCGGCGTAATCGGGAAGACGGCGTTTGGAGTTCCGGCCGCCGCCCAGATTGTACCGAACGACTTCAGGGAGCTATCCAAAAATACTCTACAGTCCGCCTTATGGGCAAATGGAGGGACGCCACCGATACCCCAGCCCAGCTCCTCCTTAACTTCGTCCGGGTTTGCAGGACCCACTTCTTCCGGGGCAACTTCCAATTTCCCGGCGAGTTCCTCTTCGCCGACATAGTTTACCCCGCTTGTAATTACTATTACCAGTTCGGTTCCAGCCTTCATTACTATGCTTTTCGCTATCTGAGCTACCTCACAGCCAATTGCCTCCGCGGCATCCTCTGCCGTCTTCGTCCCCTCGTCGAACTCTTTCAATTCGATATCCAGGTTAAATTCTTCGCTAACGATATCTTTGAACCTTTCTGCTGTGGGATGCAACTTCATCACCTCGATAAAAAATATCTCGTTAACCTGAAAAACTCAAATTAAACCCGCAACAGGCGGCGGGTCTTTCCTCTGTAAGTACTGGTGTTTCAGAATGCGATATAATCCAAGCTGGTAGAGGTAAGCGAGTTTCCCCGTCATTGAAACACCTCTACACTAAACAAAAAATACCAAAGTCCTACTGGGACCGTAGAAAAATAAAAAAAGCCACAGGCATTTTACTACCTGTGGCTTATCTTTTTCTGTAATTAAATTCTTAAAAGAATTTTTTACGAAACTTCTACGTTTATGGCTTTGGGCCCCTTTTCGCCCTGTTCGAGATCAAAAGATACTTCCTGGCCTTCGCTCAGTGATCTGTAACCGTCACCGATGATCTCAGAATAGTGCGCAAATGCGTCTTCGCCGTCTTCCTGCTCTATGAATCCGAATCCTTTATCGTCGTTAAACCATTTGACTGTTCCTTTGGACATAATAAAAAAACTCCTCCTCGTTTGCCGTGATTTGACTGTCCTGATTACCCCAAACAAGGTAGAGTTTGTGCTCTTCAAGTCGAGAAGTACTGGTTACAGTCTTATGTAACAAAAGCTTTCCGTCTTACTAATTTCTGAACATCAACTTCAGTTATTATATTGCAAACTATACAACTATACTCGTTATAAATATTAATTGCAAGCTTTATAGAACATCCCTTTTTATATACTGGTTATC
>JBDGQU010000182.1:0-7357 GCA_042218715.1 Bipolaricaulia bacterium
AAGTCCATATTAAACTGGGTGCTGGTTGAAAGCCCTGGAAGAGGAACTTGATTTAACGCTTTAGATATCACCTAATAGGTGAAGATAACTAAGTTTCTCAAATAGGGACTATTTTTTCTTGTAGACTGAATTATAAGTTGGTCTTAGGAGAGAGAATCGCATGACTTAGGTAGTACCTTAATCGTACGACTCTCTTCTTTGAGACCCACTTTTAAATCAGAATTACAGAATAGAATAACTGCCCTTTGAGATATTTTATTGCTTCCCCCACCGGGTGAAGTTCAAAAGGTTAAAATAAACTTGTTCTACCGAAACTTTCACCCAGCACCTAAATGAGGAAAGTTAACTGGAAGTAGAATCTACCACTGAGCGATGATTAGGGTAGACTATTCCGCAGTAAAGAACCCCGCCACAAGGGACGGGGCTTTTGCGGCAAGTTTTGGGAAAATCAAAGAACTTGATCCAGGTCCTGAAGTTCTGGACCAAACCTCCCCTGTAAAATACCCTTTATGGATAACCTTGCTCCTTCCAGAGTGTATTAAGACCGCTCAATTCAGGTTTTATCGAGAACAGTATGTTAAGCTTTCGATGTACTTGCTTTGCCCGATGGCACAAAGATCGTGGTCACTAAGTAGGCCCCTGCGCTTAACCAGTAAAAGGCGTAGGATAGCACTTCTGTTAGCGAAGGGTTTGCGTTGTAACCAATTAAAGCGGTCAAAATGGACCCAAATACCCCGTCCTCGTTTACTATGAAGTTGGTATTCCAGAGGTGTTCAATGACGGGGGGAATCATTCCCACTTCATTAAGTTCGTGCACTCCATACGCGACAAGTCCCGCTGCGAATACGACCAAAATGACGCTCGTGGTTTTGAAGAAGGTTTCCAGGTCAAGCAGATAGACCCCACGAAAGGCCAGCACTGCCAGAACCAGCACAACTATCAAACCGCCACCGAAACCGATTATGGTCCTACTGGGGGCCCGAACGGCAAGCGTTCCCACTAGAAGTACTGTTTCCACGCCTTCCCTGAAAACTGCGAGGAAGGCGACGGACACTAACCCGAGAAGCTTTCCCCGGGATAGAGAGGTGTCGATTCTTTGCTCTATCCTATCCTTTATGTCGTGAGAGGTGCGAGCCATCCATACGATGACGTAGGTAAGAACAAAGGCGGCTGAAAGAGAGGCCACCCCTTCGAAGATCTCCTGCTGAGTTTCTCCCAGCGATGTGGCGGCAGAAAAAAACAGCCAACCGAGTAAACCGCTCGTAACCACTGCCGCAAGAGTTCCGACGTAAATATATTTATTGAACTCTGCTTTCTCTATTTTGGAGAGATACGCTACCATGATTCCAATGATCAACGCTGCTTCCAGGCCTTCTCTGAAGGTAATCAAAAAGCTTGATAACATTATTTCCTCCTGGTTAGCTTAGTTAAGTTCAACCAATTATAACAATTGTTATACCTATAGCAAGTCGGTCCGGAGAAATTTTCCTATCTGGTTACACTTCCCTGAATTCTAGCTTCGGCTTTTTCGTCGCTCGACTCAATCCAGATTGCCCGGCGGAAGGGTCCTACCCCTTCTGGGCCGTGGGCCGTCGGATCGAAGAATACTTTCAGCGTTGCCTGGTCACCCGGACCGATAGTTTGCGCCCAAACTAGATTATTTGGGTGCATCCCGAACTTCTTGCTTTTATTACCGTCGTAAATTAATTGTGCCTCCGTACAGCCACAGGAGGTCTTGATCGAGGTTATCTTTAATTTCTCGTTCCCTCGGTTTTTCACCGTAAATTCTCGCTCGATTATACCGCCCCCGTAGGGTACGTTCCCCAGATCGTATTCGCTGGGTCTTACAATGATTTCACCGGCGACCGTCCCGTTGTTTCCCGCTACGAAAATTAATAACAGGCCTATTGTTAGTCCAACTGCCGTTATCGTTACACCTGTGTAAATTACTTTCTTCGATAAGTTCATGTATACCTCCTACATCATTAAAAACCGTCCCGGCGGAGATCGGTTAAAATAGCCAAATCAAGATTCCTACACTCAATCCAATCATCAATAAGCCCGTAGCCAGTTTAATTTGTCGTTTGTTTGTGGCCTGCCACCTGCTTAATCGGCCGGCCGTTCTCTTGTTTGCTGTTGCGAATAATATTACTATCAGTGGAACGACGAAGGCGAAGTTGTAGAGCAACATGTAACCCAGCCCGCTCCAGTAAGTAGTCCGAGAGGAAAGCAAGCCAAGTATTGCGACGTATATTCCGCCGCTACAGGGAAAAGTACATAAGCCCACGAAAAATGCGCCGACTACCGTTGAGGGGTAGGTCGCCTTCTTCAACCAGTCTTTACCTTTCTGGTGAAAACTACTCCCCGGGCTCAGGCTAAACCATCTACCATACCAGAAATAATCCTTGACGTTTATTAGGCCCAATAGAAGGAGCAATCCCGCTCCTAACTTTGCCATCAAGTGTTCGGCTCCGGTAAACACGAAAGCACGCAGGATGCCTAGTCCAATGCCCAAATAGGTAAGGTAGATTACCCCGATATAAATTAAGCCTACTTTCGCGAGTTCCACCCGAGCCCTGTTCATTGAAAACAGGAACGCTACGAAGAACAGTAAAACTGCAATAGCACAGGGATTGATTCCATCCAGGAGTCCAGTGGTCAAGATCACTGGAAGTAATTTTTTCGGACTGGAACTGGAAGTCATCCCTGCTGGAGGCAAAGTATCTTTATTGGACCGGAACCAGTTTAGGTATTCCGATATCGGCGTATCGATGGAGTATTTTTTCGGCTCTCCTCTGAACCCCCAGGCCTTGTAGAACGTGGGGTTGTCCATCTTGTCTTGATAGATAAGTAATCTATTGATATCTTCAAGCGTACCTTGCGCCAGCAGGGTGTCTAAAATCCGTGGTGGTATGTGTCCCTGTAAGGTGAGTTTTTCGCCGACGAACGTGGCAAGATGGGATTGTAATTCGGGAGGAACGTTCCAGGCGTCGTTAAGTGAATTCATTTCCTTTCTGGCACCGGGATCGTTTATGTAGTCCCTTTTGGTAATTTCTATCCCGGTTTTTTTAAGTGTCGGTTCCAAAGTCTCGGTTATGTAGGTCATACACGCACCACAGGCCTTGTTGTAGTAGACCACTGCTTCGTTGCTGGCCAAATCCTTCGGTGTGGCCGAAATTACGACTGACGTGATCAGTAGTATTATCGATACAGACAGCAGTGCCTTATTTGTCTTCAAATTGCTCACCACCGGAAACGGTTGCCGTTACCTTAATTTTCTTTTCTTCCTGATTGGGGTCGTTGGTTTCTACGTAAACTATCCTCATGACTTCACCGCTTATCGGAGGGTCCATGGCTGTAGGGTCAAAAGTGACGGTTAGCGTGGTGGAATTGCCCGGAGCTATGACCTTCTTTGTTACTTCCGCCGTCGTACAGCTGCAGGATGTAGACACCCGGCTGATTTTCAACCTGCTACCACCCGTATTGCTAAGCTCGAACTCTTTACTTACCGGTTCCGGATCGATTTGCCCGAAGTTGTACCTAGGGGGCACAGCCTTTATTTGAGGTCCCGTAAAGTTCTCCGCTCGAAAGTAGCCGATTACACCGACCGCTATTACGGCTGTTGCTATAATTAAAATGTATGTAAAAATTTTTCCTTTCTTGGTTTCAGACAAATTAGTTATCCCACCCCTGGGGGCCTGCCCTTAATTTGAGTGGTATATAATTTACCGGGTGTTAAATAATAAGTCAAGTATCAACAAATTGTTTTACTACAAAACCAGCACTTGACAGCTGAGTTTAAATATACTAATTTTTGAATGACCCCACTAGGGGTGGGGTTGGAGGTGAGCTTAAAATGAGTAAAGAGAAAGACGAATCAAAAGATAGAGCGCAAAAGGAGAAAGATAAAACTGAACTCGATATAGAAGGAATGACCTGCGCCTCATGTGCCCAGGCAGTTGAAAAAGGACTCGCTGGCCTGGAAGGCACCGATGATGTTAACGTGAATATCGCTACGGATAAGGCTTCACTGGCCTACGATCCGGATAAGGTAAGTAAAGAAGATATGGTGCAGGCAGTTGAGAAAACCGGCTACCACGTTGCAGAGGAAGAAGAGGGCAAAGCCGACCTGGACATAGAGGGCATGACCTGTGCTTCCTGCGCTCAGACCGTGGAAGGTGCTCTGGCTGATCTGGAAGGAGTTGAGGAAGCCAACGTAAACCTGACGACCGAACAGGCGACTTTGAATTTCAATCCGAGTGAAGTTAGTTACGACGAATTTAAACGGGCTGTCGAGAACGCCGGTTACGGAGTCAAAGAGGGTTCCGGTTCGGGTGGAGCCGAAAAGGAAAGGAGCAAGTTGGAGGAAAGCCAGCGTAAAGTCGAGAAGGCAAAAAGCAAGATGTGGTGGACCTGGGCGTTTGTCGCCCCGATAATCGCCTGGATGGTCCCGGAGATGATCACCGGAGTAAAGTGGCCCTCGCCGCTGATTTACGATACGGGAATGATCCTGCTGGCAACCCCGGCGCTACTCTGGATGGGCCGAGAGACCCTCAGTAGCGGGTTCAAGTCCGCCCGACACCTCGCACCCAACATGGATACACTAATAATGATGGGTTCGGCGACGGCTTACTTAACCGGCTACGTCACGGTACTTAGCGAGTTCGGCCTTGCGCCACACCTGCTGAACTACTCCGGTGTCGGAGCTATGATCATGGGGTTTCACCTAACCGGCCGTTACATTGAAACAAAGGCAAAGGGCAGAGCCTCGGAGGCAATTCAGAAGTTGATGAGCCTTGAGGCAAAAACCGCCAGAGTGGAACGAGACGGTGAAGAAATTGAAGTCCCGGTAGACGAAGTGGAGGTCGGCGACCTGATGATAGTTCGACCCGGGGAGAAAATACCGACCGACGGGGTCGTTAAAGACGGAAAGTCATCGGTTGATGAGTCGATCGCAACCGGAGAATCGATGCCGGTAGAGAAGACGGAAGGCGACGAGGTCATAGGTGCTACCGTAAACAAACAGGGCGTCCTCAAAGTAGAAGCCACCGGAGTCGGAGAAGATACGTTTCTGTCTCAGGTCGTTAAACTGGTCGAGGAAGCCCAGGGCACCAAGGTCCCGATCCAGAACTTCGCCGACAGGGTAACTACGTTTTTCGTCCCTACAGTAATGAGTATTGCGCTTATTACAATAGCTCTATGGCTCGGATTTTCCGGAACGTTCCAGGGCGTGGCCGTATGGGCTTCATCGTTCATCCCCTGGGTCGATCCAGGCTTAGGGATAATCTCGCTGTCGCTGTTTGCCGGGATATCCGTATTGGTAATCGCCTGCCCGTGTGCTCTCGGATTGGCTACTCCGACCGCGCTGATGGTCGGATCCGGCAAGGGAGCCGAAAACGGAGTACTGATAAGGAAAGGTGAGGCAATTCAGACGATGAAGGACATAGACACCATAGTCCTGGACAAGACGGGGACGATAACCGAAGGGGAGCCCGGGGTTACGGACGTTATATCTGCAAACGGCTCGGAGGAGGAACTGCTCGGGCTGGCGGCATCTGCCGAGAAAGGCTCGGAGCACCCTCTGGGAGAAGCTATAGTTAAGGCAGCCAGGGAAAAGGAGCTGGAACTCAAAGAGGTATCGGACTTTTCGGCCCTGGTTGGCCAGGGTATAGAGGCAAAGTTAAACGGCAACAGGCTGCTGGTCGGAAATAGAGATCTAATGGATGAGAACGGAATCGATTATAGTGGGGTTACCCAGAAGGTAAAAGAACTGGAAGGGGAAGCAAAAACGGCTATGCTGGTCGCAAAGGACCAGGAGGTCCTTGGAGTCATCGGCGTTGCTGACCAGATCAAAGAAGACTCGGCGGACGCGATTGCCGAGCTGAAGGAGTTCGGTCTGGAGCCTGTAATGATAACCGGAGACAACGAACGAACGGCAAAAGCCATTGCTAGTCAGGTCGGGATTGATAGAGTGATTGCCGAAGTCATGCCCGACCAGAAGCGGGACGAGGTCATGAAA
The DNA here is from genome assembly GCA_042218715.1 of Bipolaricaulia bacterium. Taxonomy (GTDB): domain Bacteria; phylum Bipolaricaulota; class Bipolaricaulia; order M55B111; family M55B111; genus JAGXLP01. The sequence goes on from JBDGQU010000182.1 coordinate 6,020, forward strand.
CTTCAGGATCAGGGCGAGAACGTGGCCATGGTTGGAGACGGAATAAACGACGCTCCCGCGCTCAAACAGGCGAACGTCGGTATAGCTATCGGTTCCGGAACGGATATTGCGATTGAGGCAGCCGACATCACGCTGGTAAAAGGAGACCTCTCCGCAGTGGTTAAAGCAGTGAAACTCTCCGAAGCCACCTTCGACAAGATAAAACAGAACCTTTTCTGGGCTTTCTTCTACAACACGGTCGCAATCCCGATAGCCGTCATGGGACTGCTCCATCCGGCAATAGCGGAAATGGCTATGGCCTTTTCTTCGGTAAACGTCGTAACAAATTCCAACAGGCTGAAGGGCGTAGATATCAGTCCGAGTTATCAATCATAGACCAAGCGATCAAATAAACGGGAGGTGAATTAAAATGAGTAAAAAGGCAACGGATCCGGTTTGCGGGATGGAAGTCGACGTGGACGACCCCCCGGCAACCTACGAGTACGAAGGGAAGACTTATTACTTCTGTGCGCCGGGCTGTAAGAAGCAGTTCGAGGAGAACCCGGAAGAGTACGTCGAGTAGTAGTGAAAGCCGATATATTGGTGGACAATTAATCTGTGAATTAAGGAGAGCCCGAAATGTCCAACAGAGATTCTCCCGTGACGGTCGAAGTGCTCCACAATGAGGATTGTCACGTTTGGAGAAAGGCTTTAGAAATCACGCGGGATGCACTGGACGAAGAAGGTATCCAGTACGATGTCCACGAAGATCTAGTTGAGACGAAAGAGGAAGCAAAAAGGAAAGGGTTTTCCGGTTCTCCCCAGGTAAAAATCAATGGCCGGGACGTAGATCCCGACGCCGGGGATATAACCAATTATAATGTCGAAGGCTGCAGGCTTTACTTTTATGAGGGTGAGGTATACGAGCACCCTCCAGAGAAAATGGTTCTTGATTTCCTGGAAAAAATTAGGGGGAAAAAATGAAAAAGTTTAATAGATTGATAAGTTACCTCGTATTGTCGTTTATCACTGTCGTTGTTTCTTTTAACTCGGTATTTGCTCATTCGGAAGGAGAAGAATGGGGTCATCACATGGCCGGCGCTCACTGGGGCTGGGGACCGATGATCCTTTTCTGGATAGTCGGAGGTCTGTTGGTAGTATTGCTGACGGTTACTTTGTTGAAGACTTTACAGGATTCGTAGGTGAGACATCATGGCCTGTGCAGAATATAGTGAACTGGAAGTCGAAGAAAAGACGGACGGAGAAAAGGGGAGCCTGGAGAGATTACCGACGGAGAAGCGGGAAGCACTAAATCGAATAAGGACCGTCATCGGTCATTCGCGCGGAATAGAGACGATG
>JBDGQU010000183.1:0-1294 GCA_042218715.1 Bipolaricaulia bacterium
GGATTGACAAGGGCAGATGGTGGACGCCTAGGCAACGGAAGGCGATGAAGGACGTGGCCGGCTGCGATAAGCCTCGGAGAGCTGCCAAGCAAGCATTGATCCGAGGATTTCCCAATGGGTTAACCTACACGAGGTAACCTCGTGTATCCCACCTCCGAAGGCATTACAGTAAGCGGTGGGAGGCAAACCCGGCGAAGTGAAACATCTCAGTAGCCGGAGGAATAGAAAGAATACTCGATTCCCGAAGTAGCGGCGAGCGAACCGGGACGAGCCCAAACCACCGAGCACGACTCGGTGGGGTTGGGGGAAGACCCACCAACGGAGACCCTTCTTCTAGAGGAACCGTACTGGAAAGGCGGCCAAAGCGGGTGACAGCCCCGTACTCCAAAGAGGAAGACTCCCGGGTCTTACCCAGAGTAGCCTCGGACACGTGTAACCCGGGGCCAACCAGGGAGGACCACCTCCCAAGGCTAAATACTACCCGTTGACCGATAGCGAACTAGTACCGTGAGGGAACGGTGAAAAGAACCCCGGAAGGGGAGTGAAACAGAACCTGAAACCGTCTGCCTACAGACAGTGGGAGTCCAGCACTCACTTGGGTATTGAGTGCGAAGATATGTCTCGATCTACAGCGTAAAGCTTTAGCTGTAAGTGTCGATACGTATCCGTAAGTCAATACCAAAGTGAGTGCTGGATGACCGCATGCCTTTTGCAGTATGAGCCGGCGAGTTACTTTAGGTAGCGAGGTTAAGCACCTAGCGGAGCCGGAGGGAAACCAAGTCTTAACGGGCGAAAAGTTACCTGAAGTAGACCCGAAACCAGGTGATCTACCCCTCGCCAGGGTGAAGTCCGGGTAACACCGGGTGGAGGCCCGAACCCACCAAAGATGCAATTTTGGGGGATGAGCGACGGGTAGCGGTGAAAAGCCAATCGAACCTGGTCATAGCTGGCTCTCTCCGAAATCGCTTTCGGGCGAGCCTTCTGTTGACGCAGATGGGGGTAGAGCACTGGATGGGCACGACCTAGTCGTACCCAACCAAACTCCGAATACCGTCTGCCCATACAGGGGAGTTAGAAGGTGGGGGATAAACTCCATCCTCGAAAGGGAAACAACCCAGACCGCCAGCTAAGGCCCCCAAATCCGAACTAAGTGGTGAAGGGAGTGTTGGCGCTCAAACAGCTGGGAGGTTAGCTTAGAAGCAGCTACCCTTTAAAGAGTGCGTAATAGCTCACCAGTCTAGCGGCGATGCACCAAAAATCTAACGGGGCTCAAGTTCGGTGCCGAAGCTGCGGA
>JBDGQU010000184.1:0-12463 GCA_042218715.1 Bipolaricaulia bacterium
GTACAATTAAATGCTGAGTCTATCTGAATTGACCCGGGCTACCGGGGGTGAATTGATAAATCCGAAACCTCGGAATATTGAAGGGTTTTCTATAGACTCTCGGGATTTAAAAGATGGGGATTTTTTCGTTCCCCTTCGAGGGTCGAGGACGGATGGTCACCAGTTTTTGGACGAGGCTTTCAAAAAGGGAGCTTCAGGTGCTTTTGTCCGATCCAGGGACTTTATAAAGGAAGACTACTTCAACGTCGTTCTGGTAAAGAATACGGAGAAAGCGCTAATTGAGGCCGCTGCAAACTACCGGAACAATTTCGATATCCCAATAGTTGGGATTACGGGAAGCTGGGGTAAGACGACAACTAAGGAGGTAGTGGCTTCGATACTGTCGGAAGCCGGTAAAGTCCACAAAACACCCGGGAACTACAATACCGAATACGGTCTGCCCCTATCTTTGCTTGAAATGGAACCGGGGGCAGACTTTGGGGTTTTCGAGCTTGGCCTGCAGTATCCTGGGGACGTGGAAAGATTGAGCAAAGTGCTTTCCCCCACGATAGGCTTGATTACCGGAGTGGGGAAAGTTCATTCCGAGAATTTTCCGTCGGTAAAAGAGATTGCCGTAGAAAAGTTGAAACTATCGAAGGGTATGGCCCGGGGGAGCAAAATTATAGTAGGTGCCGACTCCCGAACCTTAGTTGAGAGGGCGAGGAAAAATGATAATTATAGGTTTATCGAGTTTGGGAAGAAAAAAGCTGGGGGTAAATATTTCTCGACGGAAGTTTCCGTCCGGGGAACGGACGGGATATATTTTCTACTAAACCTGGCTGGCGAGACAATGGAGCCACCGCGGGAAAGGCACAAATTTCCTTTATCACTAGAATCTAATCTTTTATCCAGAGCAAACGTAAGAAATATTCTTGGGGCCTCAGCGCTATCTCTGGAGTTAGGGATTTCTCCTTCCTGCATCAGGGAGGGGGTGAATATTGATCCCCTCCCCCAGCGACTTAACCCCCTGGATTTTAACGGAGGAACCGTGATTGACGATACATACAATGCGAATCCGGCTGCCACTAAGAACGCGCTGGATTTAGTTGCAAAAATTGACTCCCGGAGCAGAAAAATTTTCGTCCTTGGAGACATGAAAGAGTTAGGAGATAAAGCGGCGAGATATCACGAGGAACTTGCTACCCACGTAAGAAAGGCCGGGATTGACCGGATTCTAGCGGTCGGAGAACTAACAAAAGCTTTGATAGACAAACTGAACTCCGAGAACGGCGGGGATGGTTATGGTCCCGGGGAGTGGTTTAATGACCGAACTGAACTTATTAGTAGACTGGATTCCCTGACCGAAGGGAGTAAAAACCTTGTGCTGGTAAAAGGCTCCAGGTCGATGGGTATGGAGAAGGTCGTTGAGTTCCTGGTTAATAATTGAGGAGGGGTAGGATGCCTGTAGAAACAGAAAGGATTTCCGTCCGGATTGGAAGTGACAGCCAGATGGCGGAGATTACGGATAGAATACAGAGTCTGATCCAGGGGTCGGATTTGTCTGATGGCAGTGTAACACTTTTTATTCCGGGTGCGACCGGTTCGGTAACAACGGTGGAGTACGAACCGGGCCTGAAAGAAGACGTTCCGGAAGCACTTGAGAGATTGGCCCCAGCCGATATCCCGTACAAACATCACCAAACCTGGAATGACGGCAACGGAAGGAGTCACGTCAGAGCTACGATAATGGGGCCCGGTATGGTAGTGCCGTTTGTCGACAAAGAGCTTCAGTTGGGAAGATGGCAAAATATAGTGGCGATCAATCACGACACTAAAGAAAGAAACAGGGAGATAATAGTTCAGATGATCGGAGAGTGACTAACCTTTTCTCTGGGTTACTCGATAAATCGGACCATTTCCTCTAATTCCCTCCGCCCGGTGCTCTTGCTGGGTTTCCTTGCCGGATATCCGACGGGAACTAAAGACAGGGGGCGTTTGGTTGTTTCCAACAATTCAGTTACTTCATCCCCGTCGAAAGCCCCGACCCAGCAGCTACCCAGCCCCATTTCTTCTGCCGCCAGCTGGAGATAAGCCGAAGCTATGGTTCCGTCCTGAGTGGAATAAAGTTTACCTCGCTCGCCGTACTTTTTCTCTGACCGTTCCCGGTCCTGAAGGAAAGCGAATACGATTGGAGCTTCGCCTAAAAATTTCTGGCCGTGTGCCGCCTTTACCAGGCCGTCTTTAATCTCTTCGTCCTTTATTGCAATAATTTCGTAGGACTGGAGGTTGCCGGCTGAAGGAGCGGAGTTTGCCGCCTTTAATAGTTTTTTTATCTCCTCTTCTGGGATTTCCCTTCCCTTGAAAGACCTTATAGATGACCTTTCTTTGATTAGATCAAAAAAATCCATTTGCTCCCCCATTTTTATTTTAAAAATATGAATAAAACTGACGATACAAACAATGAGAGTTTATATTGGTTAGCCTACAAATATTATAGATAACCAAAAATTTTCTGCAACCCGAATTGTGCTATTTTAACGTGTAATCCGAAACGATAAGGGTTTTCCGTAAGAGGTATTTTACAGGTGAAAATTGGTCCTCCAGCACTAAGTTGAGGCACATAGTCTGGATCGTATTGGGTGAAGGATAAACGGTTAATAAATCGGAAAAGCTAATTTGTCTCTTGAACAAAAAGGTTTATAATTAAGCCAACTACTGGGTCGAAGATCCACATCAGAGTATCAGTTAAAGTTTACTTAAAGTGTAAGCGCTGATAGTCGGAGGTGAATTTCTTGCCGGAGGAAGACTTAAACAGAGAAAAGCTAAAACGGATCGCCGTGGAAGGAGCTATGGACTGGATTGAGACCAATTACGATTTGAGCAGGGAATTGAGGATTGGGGTGGGGTCCGGTTCAACTGTGGGGTATTCGTTTCCTAAATTTTCGGAATATTCGAATATCACGGCTGTACCTTCTTCTATTAAAACCAGAGACAAACTGGTCGAACTAGGTGTAGAAGTCGACGAACTCGAGGATTCGGACCAACTCGTGTTCGATTTGGACGGTGCCGACGAAGTGGATCCGAGACTAAACCTTATAAAAGGTGGAGGGGGCTGTCATTACCTGGAAAAAAAGGTTGCAAAGAAATCGGATTCGTTATTCATAGTAGTGGATCAAACAAAACTTGTGGACTATCTGGGTCAAACGTTTCCTCTTCCAGTAGAAGTTTCCCCCAAAAGCATGGATTCTACGCGGAATACTCTCACGCAATACGGAGAACCCAGTTTTAGACGGTCGGGCGAAAGTTTATTTTGGACTGATAACGGCAACGTGATTGTAGACGTAAAGCTAACCGAAAGATTTGAGGTGGAAGAATTAAAGAAGCTCGAAAAAGAGATTAATAGAATAGATGGAGTAATAGAAAACGGGTTCTTCGTGGACCGTAAAGCCGATATTGTTTTTGTCGGCACTGAAGACGGCCTGAAAGTTATCGGAGATGAAAATAAATGAATGAGGGGATATCACTGGTTGTTGCGACTGGAGTTCGGGGCAGATCTCCACCCGAGCGTACTCTTAATAAAGCCCTGGAAGCAAACTCGTTGGATTTATTGGAACTTGCTGCCTCTGTTCCGGGTTTAGAAAGACTGATTCTGGTTACCAACTCTGACCGGTTGATAGACTCCTGCTCTAATGAAGATGTTGAAGTTTTAATAGAGAGATCGTCCAGTGACTTCCATTTTGGCGAGTTTTTATTCGATACCATAAGGAAATACGATATTGATAAGCTCTTCTACATTGGCGGAGGAAGCGGGTCACTGTTCGAGGAAAGAGATTTTGAGAAGATCGTTTCCTTTCTGGCAAATCATTCCGGTTGTTTGGTTGCTAATAACTTTTACTCTTCTGACATGATTGGCCTTTCTTCAGCCAAAGAATTATTGAAGTTCGATCCCCCCGATAGGGATAACAAGCTAGGCTGGTTAGCCAGAGAAGCGGGTTTTACACCCCGGGAAATGACGAGGAATGCTAAAACCCAGCTGGACCTTGATACTCCGGTGGATCTAATCCCCCTTAAATTAAGTGATCGGGCCAGTGGTAGGTTGGCGGACACACTTTCTACGGTAACTAATACCGGTACGAGGATCAAAGAGATATTACCACAGTTTACGGATCAGACCAGTCGGTTAGTAATTGGGGGAAGACTGGGAGCATCCACCTGGTCCTACCTGGAAAATAATGCTGCCTGCCAGCTTGACGTTATCTCCGAAGGGCGGGGAAATTACGGGAAAAGCGGCGAGGATGTCTCGCGGTCACTCTGGCTGGGAAGAGCTTTACAGGATAAGGGGCCAGAAATGTTTATCCAGTCGGTTGCCGAAAAGGGAACGGGCTTATTCCTCGACACCAGGGTATTATTTGATTATCGCGGAGGGTGGCCTTCTAGAAAAGACAGATTCTCTTCCGATTTACTCAATCCGGAAGATATTGGTCTTGACTTCCTGCGTAATTTGACGAGTTCCGCAAAGGAATACCCCGACCCGGTAGTATTTGGAGGGCATTCGATGATCTCAGGGTCGTTATATCTAATGACGGATGTTGCGTGGGAAATTACTGATCCAAAGAGTGTTAATATTAAACCGGAGACTTTAGCATTGGACGAAAGTGGATGAGGTGAATTTAATGGAAATAATACCTGCCTGGTTATGGTTTGTCGCCGGACTGGGTTTACTGGTCGTAGAGTTAAGCACGGCTACGTTCTTTTTTGGGACTGTTGGATTTGGAGCACTGGTTGCTAGCCTGGTCGATTTTTTTATACCCGGGGAAATAGGAAGTTTTGTTACTTTTGTTGCGGGTACAGGGTTAGCAGGATACCTGGCCTGGAAGTTCGATATCTACTCGAGTTCTCGAGAAACCTTAAGAACAGGTGCGGATAGATTGATCAACGAGACTGGGACCGTAGATGAGAAAATAAATCCGTCAACTGGTGACGGGATCGTCACGGTGAACGGGGAGAAATGGAGGGCGGAATCGGCGACTGAGTCAAGGATTGATGTCGGAAAGAAGGTCGTAGTAGAGAGCATCGAAGGCACGGCTCTGGTAGTGAAGGAATTTAATGAAGGCAGTTCGAGTCAAGATGATCCCCCTAATACCCCAGAGGAGGGTAAGAAATGACATATATAGTAATTTTAGCGGCAGTTGCATTCGTATTGGTATTTGGATCCTGGGCAACTATACTGGTGCGTCAGTACCAGAAGGGACTTTTAGAGACTTTCGGAAAGTATTCCTCGACCTACGAGCCGGGGCTACACTTCGTATTCCCATTTGTCCAGAAAGTTAGAAAAATTGATATGAGAGAAAAAACGCTTGACGTGCCTCGCCAGGATGTGATTACAAAAGATAACGCTACAGTTACAGTTGACGCTATTGTATATTATAAGCCTACTGACGCAAAAAAAGTCGAATACGAGGTGGAAAATTTTGAACAGGCAGCGGTTAGGCTAGCCCAGACAAACCTGAGAAGTGAAATCGGTGAGATGGATCTGGACCAGTCTCTTTCCTCCAGGGAAACGATAAACTCGAAGCTTTTGAACACTCTTGACAAAGAAACGGATAAGTGGGGTGTAAGAGTAACAAAGGTCGAAATAAGAGAGATTACACCGCCGGAAGACGTAAAAGATGCGATGGCTCAGCAATTGAAGGCTGAACGACGAAGAAGAGCTGAGGTCTTGAAAGCAGAAGGTAGCAAAAAAGCGGCAATACTGAAAGCAGAAGGTGGAAAGAGGGCCGCGGTACTGGAAGCCGAAGGTGAAGCGAACGCGAGGAGAAAACGCGCGGACGCCAAACGATACGAGTACATCACGGAGGCAGAAGGAGAAGCTAACGCAATTCAAGGGATTTTTGGAGCCTATCACAAAGGGAAACCGACAAAACAAATCTTAACACTTAAAGCTTACGAGGCGATGAAAGAACTTGCCGACGGCAGAGCTTCTAAACTCATAGTACCATCCGGTACCGCCGACGTTTTAGGTGCGGTTAGCAGCATAATGGGGATTTCCAAAGATGACGGATTTCCGGATTTCGAAGAGGGTGAGTTCGACGAGGAAATTGGACAGGAAATGGTAGAAGGATTGTCGGAGAAAGCTGAAGAAGCCCGAACTGAATTCGAGAAACGAGCGCAGGAGATACAGGAAGAAGCGGAGAAAAGAGCTGCCGAGGAACTTGAGGATCAAGGATAGGTAGCCTGGAAGCCTAAATTCTGGAGACAGGGTGACAGTCGGGGGAGGCTAGCCAAAATTATTAAGTTCTTCCTCTCGCCACAGGAAGTATATGCTGATTAGAACGAAAGTTCCCCCGGCTATTACCCAATAAGACGGGTACTCTTCGAAGAAAACTATCGCTAATAGCGAGGATCCGATCGGTTCTCCCAGAATTGTCACTCCAATCAGAGAAGCCTTTACCTCACTAAGTAACCAGTTGAAGGCGGTATGCCCAATCAAAGTAGGTATTATCGCCAGCAGAAGGAAAAGCGAATAGTTAGAGGCAGAATAACTTACCAGAGGCAGACCCGCGACGAGACAGAAAGCAAAAAGGAAAACCGAGCTAAATCCGTATACTACGAAAATATAGGGTAAAATATTGATTCTCTGTCTAACTTCCCCACCGATGAGAAAGTAGCCTGCTGCCATTACAGCTCCAGCTAGAGCAAGGACGTCTCCTATTAATTCGAATTCTGCCCCCTGGAAATCTCCGAATCCGATCAAAAAACTTCCTATGGCAGCTACGGTGAGCCCAATAAGAAAACTCTTTGAGGGTTTTTTATCAAGAAAAGTACTCTCTATTAATACGATAAAAAGGGGCTGGGTAGTAACCAGTATTACGGAACTGGCAACGCTTGTATGGTTTAAGGAGGTTACCCAGAAGGCGAAGTGAACGCTCAAAAATAGACCCGCAACCACCAGAAGCAAGAGATCTTTGCTCGTCAATTTTCTAAGCTGGGTGAAGACATCGCTGCGATACGAGGCATAAATAAAAATCAATACGGAAGAAAAGAACATCCTGTAGAAGGATATTATAAGCGGTGGAGCAGTGCTTAATCTTATGAATATTGCCGCAAACGATACTGCAATTACTCCGGAAACTAGTATTAGTATGGTCTTTGGCTTCACTGTTATTGGTCGCCTCCTTGATCTCGTCGTCACCGGGTGACTTAATAACTATAGCGGAAAGCGTTTTCGAACTAAATGTACCGCCGTCGTAACTAATTGGTTTTTGCCCAATTCGTGAATTTACATCTCGGTTTCATATAATGGTGAAAGAGCTGAGTCATGTTACTACCTAGTAATTGACAATATCCGGGGATATACCTAACATCTACGGATGTAAAGTACGTTACATATTTTGATTAAGGGGAGGAAAGACAATTAATAGCGAAACTAACTTTGAGGTTTTAGATTTGGGCTGGGGTCTTTCTGAAGAGATCGAACTGGATAAGGTTCGTGTAACAAAGGGAGAATTTGCCAAATCGGATTCCATCTCCGACTTTAACCTGGTTTTTCTTGATCCCGAAGGTATTGAACTGTTGTGGACGGATCACCTCACTCCTCAATCCGATGGTAGATTTAGAACTAACCCAAACCAGGACGGAGGATTGGCGAATGGTTTGGATAATCTTCTGCAGGCGAGAAGAGAGGAGGTAGTGCAGCTTCTCGAGAGAGTAGGCGGGGTAATATTTTGTAAATTACGGAAACCCGGCAGGGGATTGTCGGTACTAACAGGAGACGAGGAAAAATTGGTTAACAGGTATTCCTGGTTGCCGGACAAAGAAAGAAAAACGTTTCGTAGCGGGAGAATTATAGAGCCCAGAAAAGGTACTCACCTGGCTCCAGTAGATATGTCTACGCCGGTAGTCTCGTTTCTCAAAGAATTTCGGGAGGAAGTCTCTTACGAAGCCGTCTTTTCGGAGGAGGGCTTATCCGAGCGACAGTCTTTCGAGGTTCTCGCTAGAACACCTTCGGATGATATAGCTTCCCTTGGTTTTACCCGCGGTAAAGGTAACTTCGTCTTCTTGCCCGCTCGGATGGACCTGGGAGATGCTGGTGTACAAAAGCTGGTTGAAACGGCGAAAAAAGTGATGATGGGCGGTGCTTATTATCGACCATCCTGGTTAGATGAATATACCGTACCTGCGGAAGAGGACATTCGAGAGGAGCTTAAGGAGATAGATAGAGAAGTCTCTCGGTTGAAAAAACAAAAGAAGAAAAAAACGGAAAAGTTGGGTGAAATTGACCAGCTAAAGGGGCTTCTTTCTTCCAGAACGGACTCCGAGCTAAAGGAGAGTCTTTCCCGTGCTTTGGAGGTAGCTGGGTTCGACGTTGAGGAAGGGTGTGCCGGAATTGACCTCATTGTGTCCGATTCGGAGGAAGTTAATCTTGCGATTACGGTCGGGGCTCACCCTGATGCCCTCGTTGGCTTAGACCCTTACCATAGGCTAGTGGAGGGGATTAACGAACTAAAAATATTTGAAAACAAAGACCCCCAGGGCGTAGTGGTGGTAAATGGTTTCGGATCGAAAAACCCCGACAGTCGCGGCGACCAGTTAAAAGAGGAACTGCTCAAAGGTTGTAATTTATATGGTTTTACTGTAGTAACGGCAGATAAAATTTTTGAGAGGATAAAGGAGATCAAAAAAGGAAAGGTAGGTTCGAGAGAAGGTCTAATCGATCTGTTTGAAACCGGGTAATTTTGAAGCACTTTCCAGGAAAACCCGGATCGTTTTCGGCAGTTTTTGTGAGCTAGCGAAAATGCTTATAGCAGGGGTGATATAATGAAGCACCTCGAGGAATACCGGGATATAGTTGGGGATGAAGTTATTTCGGAGATATTTCGGAAGAGTAAAGGACTGTACGGAAAGAAAGTTTTACACGTTAATTCCAGTTATCAAGGTGGCGGAGTTGCAGAAATACTGAACCATCTGGTTCCACTAATGAGTGATCTGGGTATAGAGGTAGACTGGAGAGTCATTCACGGGCACCACGATTTCTTTAACGTAACGAAGAAATTCCATAATGCCCTTCAGGGAGAGGAGATTAATTTTTCCCGGTTGAAGCGTTCGGTATATACAGATACAAACAATAAATTTACCACTTACTCCAACATAGACCACGATGCGGTAATTGTACACGATCCCCAGCCCTTGCCCCTTGTTAGATATTTTAAGAAACGCCAACCCTGGATTTGGAGAGCTCACATAGATCTTTCCAATCCGAACGACGAAGTATGGGACTATCTAAAGCAGTTTATAATCAGGTACGATAAGGTAATTTTCTCGGCAAAAGACTTCGTTTCGAGTGATTTGGGACAGGAGTCGGAAATAATTTATCCTTCTATCGACCCGCTTACCGTTAAAAACAAGGATGTAGGACAAAAAACTATAGACAAATACCTCGATAAGTACGGAATAAAGGACGACAAACCGATAATTAGCCAGATATCTAGATTCGATAAGTGGAAGGACCCGGAAGGGGTAATAGAAGTTTTCGAGAGGGTTAAGGAAGAAGTGGACTGTCGCCTGGTATTATTAGGGGCTATGGCTACTGACGACCCAGAGGGTCCGAAGATCTACGAATCAGTAGTAGAAAAGACTAAGGATAGAGAAGATATAATTGTAATTAATAAAGAGAGCGATATTCTGGTAAATGTACTTCAGAGGGTATCCTCAGTTGTAGTGCAGAAATCTCTTAAGGAAGGATTTGGGTTGACGGTAACGGAAGCTTTGTGGAAGGGTAGTCCTGTAGTTGCTTCCAATGTGGGAGGAATTCCGCTCCAGATTACTGACGGAGAAACTGGTTTTTTGGTTGATCCTGAAAACTACGACGAGGTGGCAAATAAAATAATAGAAGTCTTGAGGGATCCGGAACTCGGTGCGAAACTAGGTGGGAGTGCTCACAGACAGGTTAAAGAGCACTTTCTAATAACCCAGCAGTTGCTACGCTGGCTCGAGACGTTAAAAGAGACCCTGTAGGTGGTTACAAAGATACAATTTCCGATGAGGTGACTAAACCTTGGTCCATGACTGATAATAGAGCCAAACTAAAAATTGCTTTGACCCCGATATTGGCTCTAGGCTTATTGGCTGGCACGGGTTTCCTCGGTGGAAAAATATACAACAGGATTAACAGGGATATATTTCACCCTTCCAGAGGTGAGGTATTGAAAAAAACGCCCGAGTCTTATGGGTTAAGCTACGATCGTGTGGAGTTCAAAACTGGAAACGGTATAACGCTTAAAGGTTGGTACCTCCCGGCTAGAAACCAGGGAAAGAATGACTGCGTTATCCTGGCTCCCGGAAAGGGGGAGAACCGGTGGGATATGCTTCAATACGCTCCTTTCCTTGTCCAGGCTGGATTCGACGTACTACTGTTTGATCCCAGGAGCACTGGTCTCAGTGGAGGAGATCGTTATGGCTTTGGTTTTTTCGAAAGCAGGGATCTTTCTGTAGCGACGGATTACGTACTCGAAGAAAAGAATGTAGACGAAGTGGCCCTACTTGGCCGATCCGCAGGAGCGACTGCATCCCTGCTGGCTGCCAGGAGGAACAGTTCTATCGAGGCAGTAGTGGCGGACAGCCCGTTTGCGAACCTCAAACTGGCCTCAAAGGATTTTGGAAGCTACTCCAGCGATGTTACCCTTCAATTGTTTTTCCCGGTCTATATGTTCGCAGCCAGAACCGCGCTTGGGGTAGATATCTATCGAAAGACAAATATCCTGAAAACGATAACTGAAGTTACCGTGCCGGTTTTCTTTATTCACGGCTTGAAGGATGAAGGAATTGGGTACCAAAACTCTCAGAAACTTTTCGACAGAAAAAAGCCTCCGAAGAAACTTTGGCTGGTCCCGGAAACCGATCACGTCAAAGCATTTGATAACAAGAAAGGTTCCTATACGCGAAAGGTGGTAGATTTTCTAACAAAGTGGTTGCAATAATCTCCCTGGTTAGGTTTTTGGGCCGAAGGTTTGTTCTCCTCAAGATTTCGGTAACACTGAACTAAGGCCGGATTGAACCAGAGCGGAGATTATTCCCACAATTATTGCCGATATCGCCATCTTTAGTCCGGATTTTATGAGACTCCTGCGTGAAATACTACCCATGACTATTCCCACAAATAACCCCAGTATAGAGGTCAGAAGAACGGCTATAAAAACCGACAGGTGAGATGGAAAAAAGAAATAAGGTAGCACAGGAACCAGGGCACCAAATGCAGTAGCTATTCCGTCGGCCAGACTTTGCTTGTTCACTTCTTGTTTTCCTTCCTGGTAAACCTCCGTGTTCTCCATATCTTTTCTCAACATGGCCTCTTTAAGTGTATTGATATCTATCATCAATTCCGTTTCGTAAGAGGTAAAAGCGGCAAAGATATTGGAAAAACTATTTGCAAGTCCGCCCGAAATCCCCGCGGCAATTATAACTTCCGGTGGAGCTCCCGTAGCGCCTATTACCACTCCCAGTGTCGACAACGTACCGTCCATCATTCCTCTTGTTGCTGCAACTAATTCGTGTTCGATCTCTTCGAAATCCATCATTAAATCTAAACCCCCTTGGACATTAGCTGATTTCACCAAGACTTGCCGAGGAAGCCCCAGGGCTTGCCCTGGGTCGATTTTCGTTAAAGAAAAACATTCCTAACCTTACGGGTTTGTGGTTACAAGCCCCGCACCTTGGTGCGGGGTAATTGACTGTGTCGGGATGATGCGAGAGGATAATTTCCGAGCTCGTTATTAAGGTGGGTTATTCATTTTTTTTCGAGTTCAACTATTAGGGATAAATTTTTGGATTAGTCCTGGGGGGTGGTCAACTCTTTAACAATGGCTTTTCCACAAAGGACCTTGTCTACGGAGTGCACGCTTCCTCCTAGTCTCTCAATTACGTTTTCCACGGTTTCGTAGTTGATGTCATCTCCTTCTAACGTTGCTTTTATGTTCTCAACTTCGTGATCGATCTCCACCATGGAAGAATTTACTCCGTCGATACAATCTAGGTCCGCTAATTTTGAAGAGTATTCGATTACAGAGGGTTCGTGTGGTTTCATTATGTCCAGCACGATTCTTCTAATTTTGGCCATTTTTTTGATCACCTTGAGGTAAGTTATACTGTGGACAAATATTAACCCATTGTGATATAGTACTCAATTAATCCTGAAAGTCCTGACTTTAGGTTTTGTTGCTATCCGGTAGCATCCCGGGTCCGTTTTATAAAGACGATCGTGGTTTCTTCATCATTATAGTAAAACTAGGCGAAAATTCACGAACGGTGACTTAATCTTATTATTTATCCCCCTCTACCGCTAACCCGGCTGCCGGATTTAGCATATTTTCAGGATTTTAAGTCCAAAACAGTTGCCAGGTAACCGGCAGAGGGTAAATAACTTGCGAAATATTAAGTCCGATTGTGGTGAAAGAACTGAGTATATATGACCTAAATTTAGCGGTTTTAT
>JBDGQU010000185.1:0-15861 GCA_042218715.1 Bipolaricaulia bacterium
AAGGTATAGATTTCGTAAGAAGTTACTGTTTGGGTAAAAAGTTTAAGGTAAAAAACCACCCGACTATACCTTTCTGTCGGGTGGTTTATATTTTTCCAGTTTCTATTCTAAGCCCTGATCTCCTGCCTCATAAAACTTACGTAAGAGATCCCAAAACAAATTGCCATCAAGGCCACAAGTACAGTCAAATGGGGCCAGACTAGCTTGAGGCTCTGAGTCAGCGCGAGTGGTGCGGGTATCATTCCGATTGTTTGTCCCCTGGTTACCATGCTTTTTAGGGTTCTGGTACTCGGCTTCAGAATGGTCTGCGTAGCCTCCTCAAAGAGGTAGGTAGGAGATACCCGCATTACCGTATTACGAACCGACTGGTGCTTCATCAGCTGTTCGGTACCTGATTGTCTACTTACCGGCGCAACCCGACCAGCGACGATTCCCGCGATCATTGAAATAAATAGCGCAAACACCAGCCAGATTGCGACTGCAGCGAAGGCGGAGGTCGCCGTCCGGTTGAATAAAACGGAAAACAGTATTCCAAGGCTGAGCCAGAACCCTATGTAAACTACGCTGACCCCGTAAAAGATTCCGACCCGGGCGAGTTCACCTAGGCTGGGCCCGACGCCGATCAACCTAACACCCAAACCGGATATTATCAACAGAATGCTCGCTAGGGTTATGGCAATGGCTGCCAGACCGGCGAGAAATTTTCCGTTGATCAACGAATCTCTAAACAACGGCTGGGAAACTACCCGACTCAGTGTACCCTGAGAGCGCTCGTTGTTGATCGCGTCGAAACCAAAGATAATCCCGATAAGCGGTCCGAAGAAGCTAAGAAACCAGATGAAGGACGGAAGGCCTCCACCTGTCTTGGTAAAAAGCCGGAGGAAGACGAACTCACCCGGAGCTTCCCCTACATTGCCGGTAATTGCCTGTGAAGCAGTGTAGGTCGCGTAAATACCGACCAGCAGTATTATGAAGAAGATTATGATAAACCGCCAGCTCCCAAAATAATCGGCAAGTTCTTTCCAGAATACTGCTTTCATTGTTCTCTAAAGTACCTCATGTATAGTTCCTCGAGGGTGAAGTCCTTACTCCTCATCTGAGTCGGAACGGCTCCGGACTCGTAAACGACCCGTGCTACTTCTTCGCTCACGTCTTTCTTACTTCTCAGCCGGAATCCGTCCTCTTCCCTGGTCAGCTCCTCAACTCCTTCTATCTCCCGGAGATCTTCTTCAAGTCCCTCGTTCACCTCGGAAACCCCCAGATGGAGGAGGTTTCCCCCTTCACTGACAACTTCTTCTCCCAAGCCAGCCAACGTGCCAGAGGCGACCAGTTTGCCGTCCGACATAATCCCGACCCGGTCGCAGATCCTCTGGACCTGCTCAAGCAGATGAGAAGAGAGCACGACCGTTATGCCTTCCCGTTCGGCCATGTCAACTATAAGGTCCAGTATTTCGCTTGCCCCCTCCGGGTCTATTCCCAGAGTGGGCTCGTCCAAAAAAACTACCTTTGGTTCTTTGACGAGGACGTCGGCTATTCCAAGCCGCTGTTTCATACCCCGGGAAAAGGTACCGGCTCTCTGATCTATGGCATCGGAGAGCCCGACCATCTCCAGAGCCCGCTCGATCTTTCCCTCGGCATTTTTGTCCGGAATTCCGTTCAACCTGGTAATGTACCGGAGGTTTTCCCGGGCCGACATGTTGTCGTAAAACCCGACGTTCTCCGGCAAATATCCGGTTCTCCTTTTTACCTCCAGCGGTTCCCTTGTTGCGTCATAGCCGGCCACTGTCGCTTCACCTGACGTCGGCTCCGTGAGGCCCAGGATCATCAGGATCGAGGTCGATTTTCCGGCACCGTTGGGACCGAGGAAGCCGAAGATTTCACCTTCTTCTACTTCCAGGTTGAGATCCTTGACGACCGGAGTACCGTCGTACTCTTTTGTTAGATTGGTAGTTTTTACGACAGGGTCCAAATTATCTCCTCCTCAATCTGAAGAATACCCCGAACAGTCCGAGAACTACTACGGCCACAACTACGACTCCGACCCAGCCCCAGGTTGTAGGAGTGTTAACCGTTACCCTGTAGTCGAGGCTATCCTTGCTCTGGGCACTGGAAGCCTTTAGCTGGAGCATGTAATCTCCGGCTATCGCGTTTTCACCAGGCTTTATCGAGATGTCTATAGTTCTTGAGGAATTGCTTTCCAGGGTCTTTATTCTTTCCGGGTTGAAACTAACGTTCCAGCCCTTCGGGGTACCAACAGAAGACATGGTGACATTGTTGAGCGGGGCCGAACCCTGGTTCTCCACCTTCAGGCTTATCGTGGTTTCTTTGCCGGCCGTTGCCTTAGTATTTACCCGGCCATCTCCCGTTGCCGTGAGTGAAAGCTCGTAAGTTCCCGAAATTACCGCTTTCAGTTCGATCGAATCGGACAGTTCGCCGGACTGAGCTATGAAGTTAATCGGATACTCGCCGGCTTTCACCCAGGGTGGGGGTTGAAGGTGAACTTTGACCGTTTTGCTGGAGCCACCACCTATTTCGAGGTCACGTATTCTCGTGCCCTGGTAACCTTTGGTGAAGTAGCCCCTCCAGCCTCTCAAGGGTTTATCGGAGTTTGCCGGTTTCAATCCGAGCTGGAAGCGCCTGCTTTCGCTTCCTTCGTTCTTGACGTCGATCGAAAACTCAAAGGGCTTGTTCTTGCCAGCCATCTGTTCGATGGTGGTGGTTTCGGCGCTTACGCTTACCCCGGCCGGCTTCTTCTTCGGCTTTTTCGGTGCGGGTTTCTCGGTAACCGTAAGGTTAATCGGTAGTTCGGTGAGGACTTTACCGTCACTGCCTTTTGCCCGGACAGTCAGTTGAAAGTCTCCCGGTTTCAGGTCGTCGGGAGGAGTGGCTCTAAAAGTCAAAGACTGTTCGTAGTTTTCCTTATCCATTTCTTTTGTCGGTAGATAGATAGCTCGAACCGACTTCTGGCCATAGCCACTAGGTTCAAAGCTGTAATCCCAGCCCTCCGGAACAGAAGCAGCCAAGTTTAGCTTTTCGGGTTTGTCCGAACCGTTCGAGAACTTGATCGAGAAGTCGACACCGGACTTTGCTTGATCGACGGGAACCACAACATGTGTGTAGGAGGTAGTGACTGTTATTTCTCCCTGAGATTGACCAAAGGCAGGGGCACAAATGATACCTAGGAACAAAATAGTGGAAATACCAATAATCGTCAGATGACCTAAGGAAGCTCGTTTAACCATGAACGGTTACTCACCTCTCTTTCTTACATTATTTAATTTTTGAGTTTTGTTTGGGTCGGTTCAAGCGGAAAGAAAACTATTATGTAAATCTATATTCCTTTCTAAGAAATAGAATAAAATATGGTTGGCTTGCCTCTAAATATTACTTAGCAAAAATATTATTTAATTTCAAGGGTAGCAAATCAGAACAACCTAAGATTTATCCAAAAAAGTCGAAAATCTTTAAAAAATCTTGACATCCTTTTTTTAAATTAAACATAGCATCATTTAAAAGGAGAATTTTGGAGGTGTATAAAATGTAATACTCAGGTAGAACCACCCAACATTAAAGTTTGCATTATACCATCCGACCTAAGCACTGGAGCTAAAACCACCTCCACTACCAAGTGCTTAAGTCCTGTTGGAGGTGATAAACGGTTAGCTTGCCTCCTGGGGCGGGATCCCTTCCAAACGGGGTTTAGCTCTCCCGCCCCGAAAACTATTTGTTGAAAATTCAAAAAGCATAAGTTCGATAATACTTACGATCTTTAATAGGGTTATCCGGTTTCAAACTAGGGCAAAACAACAAGGTTCGATCCTGAGCCCACATATGCGGAAGGATAATAAATTGGTTAATTTTCGGGGTGACTAAAGTGAACAAATCCTTCAGGTTTTCGGTATATTTAGCGATATTAGTATTGGCGGGGGGCTTGTGTTTATTGGGATAAGCTATCAAAGGAGGATAAATTCATCGGCAAAATATAGTAATTTAGTCAGACTTGAATCGAGGGTCGATAGTTTGGAGGAGCAGTACAAAGACCTTAATGCCTCGAGTAAAGATTCGGTTGGTAGCACTTCCGGGGAAAACTTCCAAAAACGATTGACCTTAATAAATGAAAAATTAAAGAAATTGGATCAACAATTAGCAAGCATCAGCCAAACCGTCAGTATATTGGAGAAGCGCACTAAAGAAATAGAGAACAATAACAAATCCCTTGAAACCAGAGTGGATAGTATTAAAGGCGATTATGAAGCACTAAAAAGCAGGATCGATTCTCTGGTTAAGAAAATAAATAACGCCAAATAAATTAATGATTTTTATTAGCGTTTATAACAACCAAGTTTTTGATAAATAGATAGAGGAAAGACAGGGTTAATATTTAATTTCGCTTCCCTACTCTTGAATATTAGCGAGAGATTTTAACTGATGTGCTGAACTTGTCCCCCCCGATAGAATCTAAGGTGTTATTTATATCTTCATTTCTTTCCAATTTCAAAGCAATAAGTGTGTATTTCGTCTATTTGCTTGATAAAAACTTGACATGTATTTGTTATATTTTCGGACCAGAAAGAAGGGCCTTAGATTCCAAAGTAAAATTGGGGGTGAAATTATGAATCAATCTAAGTCCGGCAAGGAGAGAACTATTCTGGTGTCCAATGCGGAGCCCTACAAGCACGAGACGGACGAAAATGGGGAAATAATTTGTCAAGAATTAGAAGGTGGGTTGACCACAGCCTTGAATCCTCATATGAGGAGGACCGGGGGAGTATGGATAGCTAGTGGTCGAGGTAAAAAGGATTTTGAGGTAACGGATTCCGAAGGTAGAATAAAAGTGCCCAGCTCCAAGGGTTCGACCAAAAAAGACAAATATGCGCTAAAACGGATGGATTTTCCAAATGATCAGTATCGAAATTTTTACGAGGGATACTCAAACAGTATTCTCTGGCCTATATTTCATTCCTTTCCGGCTAGGGCAGAATTAGATAAAGAGAATAATTATTGGTCTGATGGTTATCTTCCCACAAACAAAGACTATGCCCGGGCTGTTATCAACATATATCAATCGGGTGATACAGTGTGGGTGCATGACTATCACCTAGCTCTGGTGCCAAAATTGGTCAGAGAAGAAATACCGGAAGCAGAAATTGGTGTCTTTTTGCACATTCCCTGGCCACCATGGGAAAGTTATGGAAAGATTCCACATAGGGAGGAAATATTACGAGGACTTATGGCTGCAGATTTGGTTGGACTCCAGTTAGAGGAATACGTTGATAATCTATTTCGTTGCTCAGATCGAGTCGGGGCTCAAGTCGATCGCTGGGCGAAGAGAATGAAATGGGACAATCAAGAGACCCAGGTTGGAGCTTATCCCCTGGGCGTAGATTATGATTTTTTTAACGGCTGGGATTCGGAAGATAAGCAAGAACCGCTAAGAAAAAAATACGACTGCGAATATATAATACTAGGGGTCGATCGACAGGACTATACAAAAGGTATACCTGAAAGAATTAAAGCATTTAGGAATTTTTTGGAGTTAAACCCCGAGTACCTCGAAGACGTAATCCTGATTCAAAGAACTCCGTTAAGTAGGACCGGAGTGGAAGAATACCAAAAAGAAAAAAATAGGATCAATCACCTCGTGTCAGAAATTAACGGGAAGTACGGAAATCATGAATGGACCCCGATTAACCTCTTTTGGGATGGAGTATCGCAAGAGGAATTAATCGAAGAATATAGAGCTGCGGATATCTGCCTAGTTACTCCCGGGCTAGATGGAATGAACCTGGTGGCCAAGGAATTCGTTGCGGCCAACGTAAAACCGAAAGCACTAATCCTTTCAGAGTTTGCTGGGTCCAGCAAACAGCTTAAAGAGGCACTTCATGTTAATGTATATGACTCAGAAGAGGTGGCAAAAACCATCAAAAAAGCATTAAAGTTAAGCTTTGATGAGAAAAAAAGAAGGTGGAAAAACCTTAGGAAGACGGTTAAAGGCCAAGATTTATCAACCTGGTCAAAGGACTTCCTCGAGGACCTCAATCGTGCTCATCTACTTCAATCTATGTCAAGGTATACCTTACCAAACAAATAAGAAGGTAAAGTTGAGCTCCGGTTTTTGAAAAGTAATTATGGTCTCAATTTTATGAGATAGCACCTCTTAAAAACCGTTAATTGAAATGTTTTGGTGATGTCAAGATGCATTTTTTCAACCATTTTATACAAACTTTTTGAACGAACGGCATATTCTTTCGTTGGAACTAGCGAGACCTCCGCCCAAACAAGTTCGACTATCTTAGGTGTAATCGGATTATGAGGTTTTTTCTATTCTTTCTCTAGGTCCAATTGTAAAAGGCATTAGATCTCAGTTTTGTTTGAGAGCACGTAATTTTTTCCGGATTGGCGTCTTCTGCAGGTAAGTTTTGCATAAAAGGTGTTTTAGTAGAAAGCGGAAATACCTTATACCTACTCTCTTCTTTCAAATTATCTTAAAAAAATCTTGACATCTGTTCCTTATTTTTTATCCAGATCACAAAATACGGAGGAGATAAAGTTGACTAAAAAGAAAGACATTTTAGCCAAGCTCTCCATAATCTCTTTAACCATAGTAATGGCGGCTTTCCTTTTGAGTCCTTTAGGTGCTTACGATGTTAAGGCGCAGAATAAAATTCCCAGCGTGGCAGACCAGGTAGGACCGGCCGTGGCCAGGGTAGAGGTAAAAAAGTCAGTTAGGCCTGATGTTCCCAGCGTGTTTGATGATCCTTTCTTTCGCTACTTCTTCGGGGAGCCAGAGCAGCGGGAAAGACAGGTCAATGCACTCGGTTCCGGGTTCGTAATCAGCTGGCAGGGAAAGAAGTACGTAATTACCAACCAGCACGTAGTTTCAAACGCCGATGAGATTAGGCTAGTTTTCCCAGAGGACAAGACATTTAAGGCGGAGGTTCTGGGGAGTGACGAGATGATGGATGTTGCAGTCCTAGAAATCACAAAGGGGCTATACGGTGCCAGTATAAGTGAACTACCCACACTTGATCTGGGCGATTCTTCCCGGACCCCGGTCGGCGCATGGGTGGTAGCCGTAGGGAACCCCAAGGGATTTCAAAATACGGTAACTGCGGGTGTGCTTAGCGCAAAGAATAGAACTATTCCGAAACCCAACGGGGACGGTTCCTACATCAATATGTTACAGACGGATGCCTCAATAAACCCTGGTAATTCGGGTGGACCCCTTGTTAATACAGACGGAGAGGTTATAGGTATAAATACCGTGATAATCAGGCGTAGCAGGCAGGGAGTACCGCTTACGGGACTGAACTTTGCGGTCTCGATAAATTCCGTCAAGCAAATACTCCCGGGACTGATCAAGTCAGGAGATACCGATAGAGCCTGGCTCGGAGTCTACATCCAGAACCTAACTGCCGAGATGAGTGCCAAGTTTAACATTTCTCCAAATAAAGGTGTTCTCGTGGCTGAGGTCGTTGACGGCTCGCCAGCGGATAAAGCGGGCATTAAATCGGGCGACGTAATAACGAAGGTGGGAGGGGAAGTGGTTAGCAACCCTTCCGAACTTCAGGAAGAGATAATGTATCGGAAGGTTGGATCGACGGTCGAGATAACGGTCAAAAGGGGCGAGCAGGTCAAATCGTTCAGCCCAACTCTTGTAAAGAGAAAGGATGGCGGAGAAAAGTCTCCTTCGGGGAATAATCGGTATAAGTCGGAAAGGTACGGATTGACGTTTAGGGAGAATTCAACCCGGCTCCGGGAACAGCTAGATCTTCCCACCGATAAAGGTCTGGTGGTCGTTTCAGTAGCCCCGGACGGGAGAGCAGCCGGTAAATTGAGAGAGGGGGACGTTATTCTTAGCGTCGAACGACAGCCCGTAAACAGTATCGAGGCCTGGAAGGAAATAACTAAATCGGTAGAACCCTCCCAGCCATTACTTCTAAGGGTGGCTAGAAGGGGAAGGATGACTTTTGTAATTATATAGTAGATCAATTTAGGGGTGCGGTACTTTGCCGCACCCCTTGACTCGTTCGTAAAGCCTTGCTCTAAAATTTATATCAAAGGTAGACAACGAGGTGAGCAATTTGTCAAACACTAAGCTTATAGGGATTTTGGTATTGGCCCTCGTGTTGGGTTTTGGCGGGGGTTACCTTGCGCAAATGGTAGGAGGAGACACTAATGTTACCAATTTGTCCGAAGAGGTCGAAGCCGTCAAGTCCAAGCTAAATAACCTGCAGGGGAGAGTTGAAGAAATACCACAGGATTTTTCAACCTTTGCGTCGGCCGATAGGGTAAGTCAGTTAAAGCAGTCCATAAATAATCTCCAGGAGAGGGTAAAACAAACCGGGACCGGAATAACGAAGACGGAGTTTTCCAATCTCCGAGGACAGGTTAAGGATCTGCAATCTATGGTAGAAGAACTTAAGTCGCTTACTTCTAAAGGCGGGGGAAGTAACCTAAAAGTCGGTTTTGTGAATGCCACGGAAGCTTTCGATGTTTTTAAGAACCTAGTGCAAGAGGAACGTCGGAAGGCGCAATCAGTAAAAAAGGAAATCGCCAACCTCAGGGCTAAAGCGACAAAAGGGAAAATCACCAGGGATGAATACAAAAAACAGAGTGATATTCTCCAAGCCGAGAAGCTCAAGGCTCAGCTGAATATAGACCTTGCAATGATCAATAAGATGATTGAAGCAAAAGGATTCAACACGATATCTAATAGGTTAAAGAAGCTCCAGAGCCAGGTAAAGCCAATTATGGACGAACTGGAAAAACTCCTGAAAAGGATTAAAGATGACGCAGCCAACCCCCAGGAGGTATCTCAAAAGTTATCCCAGATCCAAACTCAATACGAACAACTTGACCAATTATTAACGAAAATAATCGAAGGAAAAATATTTGAAGTTACGAATAATCAAGCTGCCAAGAAGAATTATGATCTGGTTTTTCGGCAGGAAAACGTAGTACTTTACCGGAATAGCGATAAAATCACGAACCTGACCGATACGGTAAAGAAAGAATTGGAAAGCGCGCTGCAAGTAAAATAAACACTGAGCCCGGACAGAAGCTATTCTTACGACCATTCAGATCAACTCGGAGGTAATCATGAATAGGACAATACTTGTAGTGGAAGACGATGAAAAGCAGATCGAAGTTCTCCGGTTGTATCTCGAAAAGGACGGCTACAAGGTGATTGAAGCCACCGATGGTATAGAAGCTTTACGAGTTTTTAGGGAGAAAAAGCCCGATCTCATTTTATTGGATCTTATGCTACCAAAGATGGAGGGAGAGAAGGTATGTAAAAGGATACGTCAGGATTCAGAAGTTCCGATAATTATGCTTACGGCAAAAACGACCCAAAAGGATAAAATAGAGGGCTTAGATATCGGGGCTGATGATTACGTGACCAAACCCTTTGAAAGGGGGGAATTGCTTGCCAGAATAAGGGCTAATTTACGCCGGGAGAACGATAACGACAAACCTCAAAAGGTTACTTATGGGGATCTTACCGTCGATTTTGAAGCGAGGAAAGTAACCAGAGGGGATGAAGTTCTAGATCTTACCGGCACGGAGTTTGATCTGCTAAAGACGCTGGTTCGCAACCCGGAAGTAGTTTTGTCTCGTCTTAAATTAATTCATTCCGTGTTTGGTTATGGATACGAGGGTCTGGAGAGAACTATTGATACTCACATTAGCAATTTAAGAGAGAAATTAGAGGAAGATGCCGAAAATCCAGATTATATAAAAACGGTCTTTGGCACTGGTTATAGGTTTGACCCGAAACCTGATGAAGATTGATTTCGGTAAACCATGAACCCTTTTCGTAGCCTTCAGGCGCGGTTGGTCATTGGGTTTATCCTGGTGGTAGGGCTGGCAATAGGGGCGGTAACTTACTTCACCACTCGATCAACGAGATCGAAATTTGGGGACTTTCTGGGCGCCCGTGAAGTTGAGAATTTGAGAAAATTAGCCGTCGTTCTTTCCGCCTATAGAGCGGAAAACGCGGGGTGGAGTGGCGTTCAGAGGATATTGGCTCGGGCAAGCGAAGTGGATACGGACGAGAGATTGCTTCTGGTGAACGCGAAAGGGACGGTTGTTGGGGACAGCAAGGATAAATTAATTGGAAGATCAGTCAACCTTGGAAGCCACGATCAAGAAATGACTTTGAACATAAATGGCAGACAGGTCGGAAGGCTAATTGTCAAAAAAAAGGGTGAAAATCCTCTTGCCCAGGAGTTCCTCGAGTCGGTTAATAAATCCGCTGTTATTGGAGGGTTAATCGCTGGAGCGATAGCAATTATTATAGCCGTAT
The DNA here is from genome assembly GCA_042218715.1 of Bipolaricaulia bacterium. Classification (GTDB taxonomy): domain Bacteria; phylum Bipolaricaulota; class Bipolaricaulia; order M55B111; family M55B111; genus JAGXLP01. Next base: position 10,310 of record JBDGQU010000185.1, read on the forward strand.
TTTATTCGAAACGCATAGTAGAACCCATAAGAGCAATTACCGGCGCTGCAAAGGATATAGAAGAGGGAAACCTGGGTAAACAGGTTGGTGTGGAGTCCAAGGACGAAATAGGTGAGCTTTCTCAATCTTTTAACGAGATGTCTTCTCAGCTAGAAAAACAAGAGGAAGTTCGAGAAAACATGGTAAGCGACGTTGCTCACGAGTTGAGGACTCCGATAACCAACCTTAAGGGGTATACCGAGGCGATGAAGGAGGGGCTTATTGAGCCCGATGAAGAAATGGTCGAATCAATACACCAGGAAGTGCTCTTACTCAGTCGATTGGTTGATGACTTACAGGATCTAAGCTTAGCGGACGCCGGCAAATTAGAGTTAAACAAGCAGGATATATCGCTGGAAGATATAGTCGTCCACGTAACCAACTCCTACCAAAAAAGGGCCGAAGATAAAAAAATAAGACTTTCTACTGAGACAATCAGTTCGCCCATGGTGGCTGCAGACCCCCAGAGGATTGACCAGGTACTGAGAAATTTAATCGAAAACGCACTAAAACAGACTGAAGAAGAGGGACACATCACTGTCACCCTGAAGGAAGAAGCCAATAGTGCAAAAGTTACGGTAGAAGATGACGGTAAGGGGATTGCAAAAGAGGATTTGCCCCACATATTTGAAAGGTTCTATAAAGTAGATGAGTCCCGGGAAAACGAGGGCACGGGGTTAGGACTCACTCTAGCCAAACAAATTATAGAGGCTCATGGCGGGGAGATAGAGGTTGAAAGCGTAGAAGGGGAAGGAAGCCAATTTTCATTCACCATCCCGTTTGATGAGTAATGCTATGTTTCAGAAAAGATGAAAGCAAAATGGATACGTTTACCTCCTATTGTCAGATAAATATCGTGAAGGGGGTGATTAGCTTTGCGGCAGTTCTTTGATAAATATCGGAAAGTCATCGTATGGATAATGATTTTAAGCTTCTTTTTTGGGTCCGCCGTTTTTGCCGCTTTCCGATTTATCAACCCCTCAAGGTCTCCTGCTACTAGTAAAACTACGAAAAAAACTGCAATCGTGGTAGAGGGTGAGAAGATCACCAAAGAGGAATTTGATAGGGCCTATCAACAGGCATTATATAGGCAAAAACAGATATACAAAAGATTTGGTCGGAATTTTGAGTCGGTGCTAAGAGGCGCTAGCGGAAAATTGGAAAAATTAAAAATGAAGGTCCGGGTGGCCGAGTCACTGATCAAGGACAAGATAATTGAAAAAGAGTCCGAAAAGAGAAACATAAAAATATCCGATCGCAGTGTAACTCAGCAGTTTAATAACCAGATAGATAAAATCCTTAAGAAAAACAACTGGAATAAAGAAGACCTGAGAAAAGCAGTAAAAGACCAAGGTTCCACTTATCCCCGATTTAAACGGAGGCTAAAAGGACGAATTCGGGAATCCTTAAAACTAGCGGAATTAAAGTCCCAGGTTACAAAAGGAATAAAGCCAACGAAAGATGAACTAAAGACTTATTACCAAAACCACCTTAGCCACTACGTCCAGACTCCGGCAAAAGTATTGGCAAGTCATATCGTCACCGATACTCAAACGGAGGCAAAGAGCATAGCTAACCGTGTCAAAAAGGGCAAAGCAAGTTTCGATGTGCTAGCAGATAAACTTATGGAGAATCCCGAAATCGGTTGGATCAAAAAAGGGGAAAGAGGGGACAAGATCGCAAAAACTGCATTTACTCTGAAGGAAGGGGAAGTAAGTGAGCCCTTTAGGGCAGAAGAAGGTTGGGCAGTTATTAAAACTTTGAAGAAAAAAGAACCCCAGGCTCCGCCTTTGAGTAAAATCAATGGTAAAGTCAGAAGTGATTACCTAAATAGCAAGAGGGATGAAGCGTTCAATGAGTGGTACAAAAAGCAAAGGGCTGAGGCAGAAATAGAAATCAAACTTCCTCTGGTAGAGGCTCAACTTAAATCACAGAATGACATTGATAAGGGTTTAAAACTTTTCAAAGATCTAAGAAGTAGGCAAGAATCCGTTGACCCTTACATCTCCTACTTTATCGGTCGATTGTACGAGAAGAAATTAAAGAAAGTAACGGAAGAGAACCAAAAAAGCGGAATTTCCAGGGATGAAAAGGCTAGGAGCCGCAGAAAAACTGAAACTTATCGACAAAAAGCTGTAGAAAATTATCTCAAGGTAGTCCGTAAAGAGGATGCAAAGGACGAACAGCTACTAAGACGTATAGTTAACCTGGACGGGGACAACCCGGAAGCAAATTATTATCTGGCTGAACTAGCATCGGAAAAGAAAAGATATAACCAGGCGATATCACGGTACAAGAAGGCTATTGAGGAAAGACCCGACTATATTGCTGCGTATCTAGGTTACGGGGATTTATTGCGAAAAATGGGAAACTACGACGGAGCAATTAAGCAATATAAAAAGGCTTTGGAAATTGACTCGAAAGTTACCCGGGCGAGGTTAAAATTGGCAAATACTTATATGGATAACGGTAACTATGAGCTTGCCGAAGAAGAATTTAACAGAGTCCTCGATACACATTCCGAAAACTTCAAAGCACTTGAAGGACTTGGAGATCTGTTTAAAGAGAGGAAGCAATTCAAGAAAGCAATTAGTTATTACAGGAGTGCGTTGGAACAAAGACCTTCCGTGTCCGCCCGGCTTGATTTGGCGGAGGTTTATTTGGAGAAAGGAGATCTGGAGGAAGCAAAAAGCCAGTTCAACGAAGTAATAATTAATCATCCCTATGAAGCAAGAGCCTACCTCGGCCTCGGAAAGGTGTATGAGAAAGAAAATGCGAAACAAAAGGCTTTAACACAATACCGGGAAGGTCTATCCAGGGCTACAGATGAAAAAGTCAAAATATCAATAGCCAAAAACATTGTCCGGCTCAAGCCAGATAGTTTGGATACCAGGTTCTTGCTGGCAAGTATTTATTCTGATCGACATATGTATGATTCGGCCATAGACCAATACGAAAAGATTCTTGGGTTTTCTCCAACAAAGAGCCAGCTTGGCGAGGTTTATAAAGGACTGGCTAAGGCATACTTCAGCAAGACCGATTACAGAAAGGCAAAAAAGTACTATCAAAAGGGGCTGGAGTTCGCGAAAAAACGAGCTAAACGCGCCTCTTTATATAAGGGGATAGTTAAATCTGAGATGGAAATAACTGAAAAGGGAAAACTTTCCGAAACAGGCCTGGAAGCTTTGTACCAGCTGGCGAAGATTCGTTACGAGCAGGGAAGCTCGAAAAAGGCTAAAGATTTGATAAGCAGGATACAGGAGCAAGATAAGTCCTTCAAATCCGAGGAGATTGCCAAACTGCTCCGAAAGATCAATCGGGATAAGAACGCAACAGGGAAGGTCTCTGGTGATTAACTCAAACTTGCACCTGGTATGAAGGTTTTACGTTTACGTTAATGGTAAGGCTGAAATACATTTTGCCGTTATTATTAGTGGTGGCTTGCACACCTGTCGTTTGCCCAATTCTGGGTGCCGAAGCCGAGGTAAAGACCCCGATCAACGATCTAATCGAAAAGGGCGACAAGGCGGCAAGAAAGGCCCGTTATAAAAACAGGACTGAAAAGCAATTAAGGAAGTCCCTCAGTATATACAAAAAGGTACTAAAAATTGACTCAGCTAATAACCGTGCGTTAAATAGGCTTTCTCTGGGTTATTTTACCCTGGCTGAAGCTTACTTAAATTCCGGTAAAAAGAAAATAGCTGCATACAGGTCGGGTTATGACTACGGGTTACGTAGCCTGCGAACGAATGAACAATTTTCTAGATTGTGTAAAGAAAAAGGTTCTAAAGAAGCATTGAAGCATTTACCAGAGTCAGTACGCGATGTCCCGGCTCTATTTGGCACAGCTGCTAACCTTGGACGACTACTTGAGGATAAGGGGTTAATTGCCTCTCTAAAAAGTATACCTATTTTAATAGAATTGAACCGACGGGTACTTACGCTGGACGAAGACTATCTCGGTGGGGGAGCACACCGGGCTCTTGGAGCGCTGCAGTGCCGGATAATGGAGAATCTTCCCATAACCTTCATCCTGGTTCAAAATTATGGATTCAGCTGGCAAGAAGCAAAAAGACACTTCCAGAAGGCCATCAAACTTGCTCCGAGTTGTTTGGATAATTATTTCTTTTACGCAAAATACTATCTGGCTGAAAAAGGAAAAAAAGACAGGGCCCTTAATTTACTTGAGGAAGTACTTAAAAAGCCAATAGGGAAGAAGTATCCTTTAGTTAACCTGATTGCGAAACAGAAAGCCAAAACTTTTATGCAGAACTTTAAAAATAGCTAATATCTTCCCTGCAAGGAGGCATTAATCGTACTTTGTGATCAAGCTAATCTGGCTGGTTTTTCTTCTGATTTTCTCGACCGCAGTTGTCTGGAAGGGAAGCGATATTTTGGAATCATCGAGCGAGAAGCTTGCCGTCTACTACGAGCTTCCGGCAATCGTTCAGGGGGCTATTATAGCGGCGATAGGGTCGAGCTTCCCGGAACTATCCAGCACGGTAATATCCAGCCTGATTCACGGGAATTTTGAGCTGGGAGTCGGGATAATCGTTGGTTCGGCAATTTTCAACATTTTAGTTATTCCGGGTCTATCCGGGCTATTCTCAAAAGATGGATTTGAAGCTAACCGAGATTTAGTTTACAAAGAAGCCCAGTTTTATATGCTTGCCACCGCGACACTGGTTTTAACCTTTACTTTTGCAGTTATCTATAATCCGGTTGCTGGTAAAAGTTTTCTCGCGGGAGAATTAAACAGGAAATTAGTATTGATTCCACTGGGGCTATACGTGTTGTACGTTTTTATCCAATACCTGGACACCATGGAGTACGAACCAGAGGCAAAGAAGTCGGAAATCAATCCCGTTAAACAATGGGGGCTGCTGGGTTCGAGTCTGGTTTTAATAATTTTCAGCGTCGAAGGTCTCGTCAGAAGTGCCATAGGGTTGGGTAACTATTTCAATACTCCGTCTTTCCTCTGGGGTATAACGGTTATAGCTGCAGGGACCAGTATAGCAGATGCATTCGTAAGCATAAAGTCGGCCCGGAAAGGGAGAGCAGTCACGAGCCTGGCGAACGTACTGGGAAGCAATACCTTCGATTTACTGGTTGCCATACCTGCCGGTGTATTGATTGCAGGAACCGCAGTGATCAATTTCTCCCGAGCCGCACCGTTAATGGGAGCACTGGTCTTTGCCACCCTGGTTTTATTCGTCTTTACCAGAACTGATCTAGAACTGGAGAACTGGGAATCATTCCTGCTACTGTTTATCTATTTTGTTTTTGTGTTATGGATGGCCCTCGAAACAATCGGGATTACTTCTCTCGTACTGGGATAATTGTTCAGGTTACCACGGAATCTTAAATTGACTTAACCCAACCAAACCATAAGGAAAAGGTTAATTACCAGACTTATTTTTAATGCTTATACTCACCAAAGAATCAATATTAGGATATTGTAACTACTTAGCTTTCTGAAGCTCCCGACCATATTACAGATGTCGTATGCCAGT
>JBDGQU010000186.1:0-6594 GCA_042218715.1 Bipolaricaulia bacterium
GTGAAATACAAATGTGGTGGAAGGACTGATAAGATAACCCTTTATTCTCGGGTAACCGAACCCCGTCTCTCGTTAATTTATTTTTTTCCGGGGTATATGGTAACATTAACCTGGTTAAACCGGAGGGATCTCGCCTCTACACGCTCGTACTGTAAAGAGCCGTCGGATTTCGGTACAATTGATTTCTACCTGGAGGAGATCAAAATGGAACTAAAATTAGCTAAACTCAAAAGTAAAGAAGGACAGTACGTCTCGATCGATGAACGCACCACCCTCGAGCCAATCAGCTTTCACAACGACGAGCTCGAAGTTGCGGAGGATCTGGTAGTAACCGGGGGAGCAACCTTTACGGCAGAAGAAGAAGTAATAAACGTCTCCATCGACTTTACCACTACTATAATCGAACACTGCCGAAGATGCCTTGGCCCGATCGAGACCAAAATAGACAGACACGAAGAGATCGAATTTCGTCCCGAGATGGATTCAGAAGTCACAAGCGAAGGAAACCTCTCGATATACCGGTACGAAAGCGGTATAGGGACGATCGATCTACTGCCATATATAATAAGGTTCCTGAAGCTGGATCTGGAACCGTATCCTCTCTGTAACGAGGACTGTAAAGGGTTGTGTTCAAAATGTGGAGCTAACCTGAACGAGGAAGAGGATCATAACTGTGAGACGGAAGAAGAAGGGAAGGCAAAGGACCCGAGAATGGAAAAACTGGCTGAATTACTGTGAACAATTCAGATATCATCCTGGGAATCGATCCCGGATTGGCTACTTGCGGCTACGCCACGGTAGAATCGACGGGACAGAGATCGTTCCAGTTGATGGATAGCGGGGCCATCCGAACCGACTCCGACGAATCGATGGGCGACAGACTGAAGTCCATTCACTCGGAAGTAGAGGAACTGGTAACGGAATACGATCCGGAGATGGTGGCGATAGAAAAAATATTTTTCAGCAACAACCAGAAAACAGCCGTACTGGTCGCTCAGGCTCGGGGGGTAATTATCCTCGCCGCAACCGGAAGAGAAATCGTAAGCTATTCTCCACTGGAGATAAAGAAGACGATAACTGGCTACGGAAAGGCGAATAAAAAGCAGGTCCAGACGATGATTCAGAGATTGCTCGGGTTAAACGAGCTACCGTCGCCGGCGGACGCGGCTGACGCCATAGGGGTTTCTTTGTGCTGCGGCCTGGACGCCAAGTCCGCGGTCAACCAGCAGTGGGAGGAAGCACTATGACTCTAGTTCCCGAGGAGCCGGAGCAAGACAGGCTGCTGTTGATAGACGGCCACGCCATCATGTATAGGTCCTTTTACGCCATTCGAGGGTTGGCAACGAGTAACGGATTTCCGACAAACGCGATTTACGGGTTCTTACAATCTCTCGAAAAAGTTCTGGAAGAATTCCCTTCTTCCCACGTGGTTCTCGCGATGGATTCTAAAGGAAAGACCGTAAGACACGAGGAATTCGAGGAATACAAGGCAAATAGGCCCGAAATGCCGGACGAACTCGCACGTCAACTCCCAAAAATTGAAGACATAACCGAAAGCCTGGGTTATAGAGTTGTCAGGAAGGAGGGCTACGAAGCAGACGACGTAATTGCAAAACTGGCCCACCTGGCAAGTGATTCGGGAATGGATACTCTCGTTTTTTCAGGAGACAAGGACCTGGCGCAACTAGTCGACGAAACCGTAAAGCTAGTCGACACGGGAAATGACAATGAACTGGAGGTAATGGATGCCGAGGGAGTTCGAGAAAAGTACGGAGTATCGCCGGAAAAGATAAGGGACTTTCTGGCCCTTACCGGTGACACGTCGGACAATATACCCGGAGTGCCCCAGGTCGGAGAGGTTAGAGCTCAGAAGCTCCTGAACCGGTTCGATTCACTGGAGGATATCCTGGACAGGGTGGAGGATGTCAGCTCTACCAGGGTCCGGAACAACCTGATCGAACACGGAGAAAAAGCAAGAGAGAGCAAACAACTGGTGACGCTCAGGGAGAACTTCGACCTCGACTGCGATTTCGACGATCTCAGAGTCCGGCAACCCGATCTAACCAGGGTCCAGGAACTGTTCAAAGACCTGGAGTTAGCTTCATTTCTTGAGGATCTGGGAGCGGAAACGTCGGAAATTACCTGGAACCTGATTAATACTGAAGACGGACTGGGCTCTTTGATTGCCGAGGTAGAGTCCCAGGCCGAATTTGCTTTCGACATTGAAACCGACGACCTGGACCCAATCGAGGCAAGTCCCGTAGGTGTTTCCATCGCCCTGAACGACGAATCCGGTTACTACGTGCCCATCAATCACACCGACGTAGAGACACTTCCGAAATCCAAAATACTGGAAAGACTAAAACCCTTATTCGAAGACCCGGAACTGGGCAAAATCGGTCAAAACCTCAAATTCGACGGCCTGGTACTGAAACGAGCCGGGATTGAGCTTGCGGGAATAACCTTCGATTCGATGATCGCGTCGTACCTGTTAAAACCGACCAAACGCCAGCACAACCTCAGGGAAATAGTTCAGACCTACCTGGGCAGAGAAAAAGAGGAGTTCGGCGACCTCTTTGCCCGGGAAGAAGAAAAGGACTTTCGAAACCTGGAGATGGACAGGGCAGGTCCCTACGCCGTGAGTGACTCGACTATTATCTGGACCCTAAAGGACCAGCTGGAAAAGAAGCTGAAGGAACGGAACCAGACCGACCTCTTTCGGGACCTGGAACTTCCTCTGATAAGCGTACTGCGAGACATGGAGTACCACGGAATTAAGATCGACAGGACCAAGTTATCCGAAGGAGAAGAGACTCTCCAATCCAGAATGGACGCAATTCAGGCCGAAATTAACGATCTGGCCGGGGAAGAACTCAATCCCAACTCGCCCAAGCAGGTAAGAGAAGTCCTCTTCGGGAAGCTGGACCTTCCCGTAATCGAGAGAACGAAAACCGGTCCTTCCACTAACGCGAAGGTCCTGGAAGAGCTATCGGACGAGCACCCCTTACCCGAAAAGATAATTGAATTCAGAGAGCTCAGCAAACTCCTGAATACCTACGTAGAAAAACTGCCCGAGACGATAAATCCCCGAACGGGCCGGATTCACACGTCTTTTAACCAGACCGCGACCGCCACCGGTAGACTTTCGTCGTCGGACCCCAACCTGCAGAACATTCCCAAAGGATCTCAACTGGGGAGCGAACTGAGGAAGGCGTTTGTCGCCCCGGAGGGCAAAAAATTAATCGGGGCGGATTACTCTCAGGTGGAACTGAGGATACTCGCTCACCTATCCGAGGACGAGGAGCTGCTCGAAACGTTCGAGCGGGGAGAGGACCTGCACACGAAGACTGCCGCCGAAATTTTCGGCGTGGAAAAAGCCGAGGTCGACGGAAAAATGAGGGACAGGGCAAAACGGGTCAACTTCGGAATAGTCTACGGAATAACCGAGTACGGGTTGTCCCGTGATCTAGGAATCTCAAAAGAAGAAGCGGAAAAGTACATCGAAAGATTCTTTGACCTCTATCCTCGAACCAAAGAATTTATCGACCATCTCATCCATCTGGCGGAGAAGAAACACTACGCATCAACGATATTTAACCGCCGGAGGTATCTGCCAAACATAAACAGCAAAAACTGGCAGAGGAGAAATTACGACAGACGGAACGCGATAAACACCCCGATTCAGGGCAGTGCGGCGGACCTGATGAAAGCAGCAATGCTCGACGTAAAAGAGGCAATAAACGAGGGTGCTTTATCCGGCAAACTCCTGCTTCAGATCCACGACGAACTAATTTTAGAATCACCGGGTTCCAGAGTAGAAGAAGTGAAGTCGGTCCTGAAAAACACCATGGAAAACTCCCTAAAATTGAGAATTCCGCTGAAAGTGGACGTTGTTTCGGGAAATAACTGGGGCGAACTTTGATTTTTCCTCCCTCCGGCTTTATCTAACCTAGTTACGCGATTCTCTCTCCTGAGACCAACTTCCAACAACTTGACTTTATCGGTTACGTCCTCTATCGCTTACTCGACAACGGACCATCCCGGGAGGTGCCCCGCAGGGCGGGAACTATCGAATTGTCGCATAAATTTAACACGGTATTACGCCCGATGATAGGTCGTAACACTCCAATTGGCCAATTTAGATTCAAAGACCACGCATACGTTACGGATAGATCTTCTCGGAAGTCGGGCGGCTCGGGCTCTCCGTAAACTGGTTTTTTTTCGATCAGATCAACGGGCCCGTGGGAGGAAGCTTCCGTTAAAAAAACCGCTTTGTTCCCCTAAATATGGTATTAATAAATGGGGGGTTCCGAGAAAATATGATTTGTAAAAGAGTCTCAAAAAAATGTATTATTACTTTCCGGGATATATGAAAATGAATGAAAAAACAATTCCTCTTTGGCAGGAGATCAAAAAAAATTTAGAAAAGGAGCTACCGGAGGCAAGTTTTGAAACCTGGGTCAACAATCTAAGGTTAGTTGACCTCCAGGACGGCCGGATTGAGCTAGCAGCTCCCAGTGGGTTTATAAAACGCGGTCTGGAAGAACGTTATCTGGATCTAATCAAGTCTACGGCAAAGCAGCTGACCGGCGAGGAAAAAGAGGTCAGCGTTCGGGTTGAGGACATGGAAAAAGATAACGAGACCGCCAATGAGAACCAGGACCAGCATAATGGAACGGGCCTTCAATCTCCCCCAGTCAGCTCCGGCGGTGACACACCCGGAGGATCTCCCGGTCCGGCCTCCCAGGGGGTCAGCTCCACCCCTCAGGGATCAAAGAGCAAATCAGGAAAAGCGAACGGAGCGATGGCTCTAAACAAAGAGTACACTTTCGACAGTTTCGTCCAGAGTAAAAGCAATCAACTAGCAAGCGCAGCTAGTCGAGCGGTAGCAGAGTCACCCGCCGACTCTTACAATCCACTTTTCCTCTACTCCAAAGTTGGCCTGGGCAAGACCCACCTCCTACATTCCATCGGTAATTACCTGCAAAATCAACACCCTGGCGGCAAAATTATCTATACTTCCTCGGAGAGGTTCGCCATAGAGATGATCCAGGCGATAAGACAAAACGACACGGACGAATTCAGAGAAAAATACAGATCGGTCAAAGCGTTTCTACTTGACGACGTACAATTCCTCGAGAACAAAGAAGGCACACAGGAGGAACTGTTTCACACGTTTAACGAACTCTACGGAAACCAAAAACAGATAGTCCTTACTTCCGACCGATCGCCCCAGGAGTTTTCGGACCTCCAGGACCGACTGGTTTCCCGATTTAGGTGGGGTCTGGTTGCGGATATCCAGCCACCGAACTTCGAGACAAGAGTTGCGATCCTTAGAAAAAAGGCCGCCCAGAAGGGCTTGAAGGTGGACGACGAAGTACTGGAGCTGATAGCGACCAGGATCTCCACAAACGTCAGAGCACTTGAGGGGGCTTTAATAAAAGCCGTGGCGCACGCAAACCTGGCCGATGGAAAGTTAAAAATGGAAGAAGTAAGTAGCTTTCTCCCGGAAGATTCCAGGGAATCGAGAGAACTAACCGTCTCTTCCATCAAGGAAGTGGTGGCGGAAAACTACGACCTCTCCTCGGGGGATCTGGAAGGCAAAAGCCGAAAAAAAGAAATCGCCCGGGCCCGCCACATAGCCATATACCTATCTCGAGAACTAACTGACAGCTCGTTCCCGGCCCTGGGCAATAAGTTCGGGGATAGAGACCATAGCACGATCATGCATTCACACAAAAAAATCGACCGGATGATCGAAGACACCCCGCTTCTATACGAAGAAATAAAGGAATTAAAGGAAGAAATACGGTCCAACTTCGATACTTAGTCGATTATCGGTTTTAGCCTTTTTTGAAAGATACTTTTACTTGATCAAACAGTCACGAATTGTACAATAAAAAGGCATAATTATTTTTACGAGAGAGATTAGAATAATACTATTCAGTGATCAATTTGCCCGATAACACGATAGACGTTAAGGTTCCGGAACTCGGTAAAGTGGAAGAGGTTAAACTGATCGAATGGAGGGTCTCTCCCGGCGACGAAGTAACCGAGGGAACTGAAATAGCGGAAATAGAGACCATGAAATCCACGTTCTCGGTCGACGCCCCGGCTGACGGGAAAATTGAAAGTGTATTTGTGGAATCGGGAGACGAGGTAGAAATCGGCGAAGTGCTCGCTAAGATCAAGTCAAAAGCACTTTAGACTAACAGCGTATCTAAATTAACAGTAATCACGCGGAGGTGATTCAAAAGTAGAGTTTCTTCAGTAGAGTGTTTTTTGCAAGTAGTAGTGAAGATTTTGAATTACCTCAAGGAGGAGGGAAATTATGAAGTTAAATAAAAAATTGACGATAACACTATCACTTATTCTTAGCCTCACGCTGGTGGCGGGACTCTTTGTAACTGGGTTGGCCCAGGAAGACGGAAAAACTTATCGAATTGGTCTGGTGTTCGACGTAGGTGGAAAGGGAGACAAAAGCTTTAACGACTCAGCCTATCGGGGGTTACAGTGGGCTAAAAACGGTAGCGACGAATTTAAGGAATTTAACAAGCTTCCGATAAACTTTACTACAATAGAACCCGGTTCCGG
>JBDGQU010000187.1:0-8990 GCA_042218715.1 Bipolaricaulia bacterium
ACTGTAAAAAAGACTGTTAGATCCAGATTTCCAGCGGTAGCTTCTGGTTGGGGGAGTTTTCCTGATCAACCCAAACTTTTTGTTTTTGGTATATTCAGTCTCTGTTGATTTTAGTGACTTCATTCACCTCACAGAACTCTTCCCCGCAAACGTGGCCCACGGTCCCCAGGTCTTCCAGGTTTATTCTGCCTACTTTTAAAGCGTTCTCTTTCATCTTTATATTTACCACATCTCCGACCAAAAGGGAACTACCCGCTACCCTGAACTCGTCCCGATATTTGCATTCCAGGTTAATCGGGGCTTCTTTTACGCTCGGGGCGTCGATTTTTTCTGACTCGGATTCGGTAAGGCCGACTTCCTCGAACTCACTTTCGCCTCTGGGTAGACTGACCTCGGTCCGAACTCCCTTGTTTTTCCAATTGCTGGTTAGAGGAGCAACCACGAATTCCTTAGTCTCCCTGGCATTTAGAAGGGTATCCTTTTCTGCACCGGCCACTATACCAATAATCGGTGGGTCTATCACTAAAGGTGTGGCAAAGCTGTATGGTGCGAGGTTGGACGATCCATCCTCGGTTATCGTAGAAACACACAAAGTAGGTCTAGGAGCAATCGTTTTAAAGTAGGCTTTATTGTCCATTTACTTCCGCCTCCTTTTTTGTAGTTTTGGCTTGGTCAAAAACCCGTATCGAGAAAGACTATATTTTTTTATAAGCGGCCAATGGGATATTTCTCCCATACCGGTCGTATTTAACACTAGAATTATAGAAAAAAGGAAAGAAGTACCAAAGTCGGATCCATCTACCTAACAAAAAAAGCTGGTGATACAAACGCAAATGAACAACTTCGCCCGGAAGTTATGAAATCGGAGCAATATTTTCATAAGATATTTTAGAAGTTCGTAACGGGTTTCAAAAAGGAGGAAAACTTTGAGCAAGAACCAGGGAAAGCTAACTATTCAAGAAATTGCTGATATGGTTGATGTCTCCAAGGCGACCATATCGCGAGTTTTAAATGACAAGGAAGACGTTAATCCTGAAACCCGTCAGAAAATTCAAGAAATAATTGACAAACACAACTATAAACCTTCACCCCTGGCAAGAGGTCTCAATAAACGGGGAACGCAAAACCTTGGTTTAGCCATACCGCATACAGCCGAATATATCTTTTCATTTCCCTATTTTTCCGAACTAATTAGAAGCATCAGTCATTTTGCGAGTGAAGAAGGATTTAGATTGATTCTGGAAACTACTAGAGCCGAGGCGGAAGAGGAAAATGCCTATAAGGATATTGTCAGGAGTGGCGTGATTGACGGTTTAATTCTTCTAGAAGTTAGGAAACAGGATAAACGTATCGAGTTTCTAAAAAAGCATAACTTTCCTTTTATGGTGGTGGGTCGTTCGTTTGAGTACCCCGATATCGACTACATCGACTCAAACAACGTCACAGGAGCCCGAGATGCCACGGAGTACCTGATCGATTTGGGTTACAAAAGGATAATATTTTTAAATGGGCCTAAGGACCACTCAGTATCATTTTACAGGGAAAAGGGATACCGCGAAGCTCTCGAGAGAAATGGCCGAAATGTAAGAGAAGACGATATAATTAACTGTCAGTTTACCATAGATTCAGGCCACCAAGCTACCAGGTCTCTTCTTCAAGAAGGACGAGACATTAAAGCTATTTTTGCTGCCAGCGATCTTTCCGCAATTGGTGCTACTAAGGCACTAAAAGAAGCGGATATAACACCTGGAGAAGATATGTCGATTATTGGTTTTGATAATATTCCGTTTTCCAAAGTATCCGAACCGCCACTTACTACGGTTCAACAGCCAATACACGAAATAGGTCAGGAAGTTGCAGAGACCCTTATCGCAAGGCTGCGGGGAGAAATAACCGACCCTATTCAGAAAGTGTTGGAAAACGAACTCGTGATAAGGGAAAGCACTGTAAATGAGCAAAAATAGAAAATTGTGGATTTTTCTTCTAATGGGGCGTTTGCAATCGGACGCTTTTTTTGTTATCTTGTTTTCGTAACCGGTTACGAAAAATGAGCTCTATAATTTAACTCCTTTAAGTTTGTATCTAGCCAAATTCTTTTGGTCTCGGCTACCATAACAAAAGGAGGACACCATGTCTAAAAAGCTTATTGTTGGTCTAGTTGTCTTTTCAATGCTCGTGTCCGTAATCGGCACGGTAATCTTCGCCGAAGAAACTGTGAGGCTATCTGGATGGGTATCATCACCAGAAGAAACAAAACTGCTCAAAAAGTTACTTAAGTCATTCGAGGACGAACATCCAAATATCAACGTAAAATACGAGCCAATTAGCGGCAATTACATGCAGAAGATTCAGACCATGTTAGCCGCTGGGAACGCTCCAGATGTATTCTATCTGGACAGTTCAGAAGCACCTACTTTGATGAATTCTGGTGCTCTACAACCACTGGATAAGTATATTGAAGAAACCAATTTTAATCTGGACGATTTTTCGGATTCTCTTTTGAATGGTTTTACCTGGAAAGGAAGCGTGTACGGGTTACCAAAGGACGTTTCTACACTGGCTCTTTTCTATAACAAGGAGTTATTCGATAAAGCCGGTGTGGAGTATCCGGATAAGTCCTGGACGTGGCAGGATTACATCTCAGCTGGTAAAAAAATTACAAAGGATACGGACGACGATGGTGAAATCGACCAGTGGGGAATGGTACTAAATGCGAATTTATCTCGCTTTCTACCTTTTGTCTATCAAAATGAAGGCAAATTTATAGACGTCGAGAAAAGTAAGATGGTTGCCGGACAAAATGCACTTGAGGCGTTAGAGTTCTACTCCAATTTAAAGAACAAATACGAAATAGCGACCACTCCGTCTGGAGTTGGCGCCCAATGGCTGGGAGACGCTCTGGCAAAAGGGAATGTTGGCATGGTATTAACCGGCAATTGGACGATACCGTACATGGAAAACAATGCCCCGAAAGTTGAATACGGAACAGCTGTTCTTCCCAAGAAGAAACAGAGAGCAACTCTAGCTTTCACAGTTGGATACGTTATTCCAAAACAATCGAATAAAAAAGAGGCGGCCTGGAAGTTGCTTAGTTATCTCACCGGTAAAGAGGGAATGAGAAAGTGGACTAACCTGGGCCTGGCTCTACCGTCTCGCCATTCCGTTATGGAAAGTTTCAAATATCAGGACGATCCTTTACGCCAAGCCCTCATAGACGGAATTGACCACGCTCACCCCTGGCAATTTGTTCCGGGCTTTGGACCAGTTCTGGATACGATTAACTCCGAATTACAGGCGGTCATGTTGAACGGCAAAGATCCCGAGAAAGCGATAAAGGCAATTAGAGAAAAAGGAAATAAAGAACTTTAGCGCCAATAACTCCGGACTGAATATCGGGCGGAGGGATTGTTCCTCCGCCCGTTTAATCTTATGAAGAATTTACTTTCCTATATAAAAAGAGAAAGTAACCAGGAAAATATTGCCGCGTATACGATGCTCCTCCCCGCACTGGTGATAATAGGACTTTTCCTTTTATTCCCCGCTTTTTACTCTCTCTATCTTAGCTTTCATGAATGGAAGCTCATCATACCCCAGAAGCCTTTTGTGGGGTTTCAAAACTACAAAGCACTTTTTAGCGACGGATTATTCTGGAGAGCAATGTGGAATACAGTTTACTACGTAATTGGAGTTGTACCTACCCAGACAGTTATAGCTTTATTTCTGGCTATGGTTGCTAATCGGGCTATAAAGGGGAAGAAGTTTTTTAAGATCGCCTACTTTCTACCTTCCGTTACGTCCTCTGTAGTAATTTCCATCATTTTTCTCCACCTCTACGCGAAACGAGGATTAATAAACTACGCGCTGTCACTGGTTGGAATTCAAGGCCCAAACTGGCTTGAGGACCCCACATTTAGCCTCGAAGCAATTATGGGGATGAATGTTTGGACGACGGCGGGATACTTTATGGTTATATTTTTAGCGGGTTTGCAAAATATTCCCGACACCTATTACGAGGCAGCTTCGGTTGACGGTGCGGGTCCAAGAGAAAAGTTTTTTAAGATAACCCTGCCCCTTTTAAAGCCCCAGATATATTTTGTTGTAGTAATGGGGATGATCGGTTGTTTCCAGGTCTTTGACCAGGTATACGTTATGACTTCCGGTGGACCCGCCAATTCTACTACTACTATAGTTTACTACATTTACAAATACGCGTTCGAGTATTTCCAGATGGGTTACGCCGCGGCCGCTGCATTTATATTGTTTGTCATTATTTTTACCGCTACTCTGATTCAACGACGGTATCTGGAAACGGATATCTCTTATTAGCACTTATTTATACCAGGAGGAAGTATGAAATCGGCTAGATCCAGCCTGAACCGGTTTGTCGAAAAATTAAAAGGCAACACTTTCCGGGATTGGGTCAAATATTTTACGTGGATATTTCTGATTGGTTACGCCCTTTTAAGCCTATTTCCCTTCGCGTGGATGGTATCAATATCGTTTAAGACACAGGGGAAAACCTTTCAATGGCCGCCCAGACTCCTGCCGTCCCAACCTACTATCCAGCACTATCTCAAAGTCTGGTCCGTGGTGCCCTTCGGTCGATGGTTGCTAAATAGTCTTCTCGTTACTATTGTGGTGGTTTTAGGAAATGCTCTATTCGCTTCTATGGCCGGCTTTGTCTTTGCGCGGCTTGATTTTCCGCTAAAAGAAATTATTTTTTACGCCTTGCTTGGTTCTTTGATGATACCTGGGCAAATTACGTTAATCCCAAAATTCATTACGATGAAGTGGTTAGGGTGGGTAGATACCTATCCCGGTATCTTCGTTCCTAAACTGGTAACTGTTTTCTCGATCTTTCTAATGAGACAGTTTTTCCAAAGTATCCCCGAGTCGCTGGTGGATACGGCCAGAATAGATGGATGCAGTTATTACAGGGTTTTCTGGAATATCATGCTGCCACTGGCCAAGCCAGCGTTGGCTGCTGTAGCTATATATCAATTTATGGGTGCCTGGAACGGTTTCATGTGGCCGTTGATTATTGCTCAAACTCCAGAAATGTTTACACTCCCCGTGGGTTTAGCTTACTTCCAGAATCAATACTATACCTTCTGGGGCAAGCAAATGGCCGCCGCAACGATAATGAGTATTCCGACTGTTTTAATATTTATAATGTTCCAGAAACAATTCACCGAAGGTATTCACTTTTCCGGCATTAAGGGGTAAAGCGTTTTCAATAATCTTTAGCCATGGTGGAACAGTTAGTAAAAACTTCCGAACTTTCCGATCTTTTTGTGGAGTCGTCACCGGGAGCCTATGTCATTGGCGCCCAGGACGGCACTTTTCCTTCGATAGGGCACCACATAGAAGGCAAAATGGGTGGTGTATGGTTGTCCGCGGGCCGGGCCGTAGACGAGATTTCTTATAGTATTGACGGTTCTGAACCGGGACCAGCTGACAGGTTCCTGCGCCGCCCCACTTACTCAAGCTGTGTATGGGGAAAAGCGGTTAACGGTGTCAGAATTGTCCGAAGGCAATCAGCCGTCGATCGTGCCGTCTTGCTGGAGTACAGAGGAGAAGGTAAGGATAAAAGTCGGGATGGGTTGCAGTTTAGCCTGGAAGTAGAGTTCGACATCATCCCCGAGTGGTCGGGCGATAATCAGGTCCATAAAGATGGCTCCGTCCAGCTTACCTCGGTGTCCGGGAACAATATCGAAGTAGAACACGAGAAGATAGACCTTCCGGTAAAGTTAGCATTGAACATTCCTTACCAGGATTACGAGGTATTGACTGAAGACAGGGCATCTGGGTCCTCCAGTTCGCTTAGATTGCGGTTCAAATATCCGTTATCTTCTCTGCTAGAAGAAGGGTTGCTCGTGGAAATCAAAAATGCTGAAACCGATAGGGAACAAGGAAATTCAGGAACTACTTTTTCGAACGGAAAGAAGTTTTCGGAAATTACCCGAACAACTAAGAAAAAGACGGTTTTCTCTGATTACTGTAAGCTAGAGTCAACAGACACGTCGCTCCAGCGTGCCTTTAATTGGGGTAAATTAAATTGTGAAGAGCTAAGACGAAACTTTCCGGATTCTTCCCGAACTCCGGTTTGTGGCGGTTACCCCGAGTTTCCCTGGTTATTCGGTGTTGACTCATCGTTTATCATGCCCGTTCTTCTCCGAACAGGTCAATTCGAAGCTGCCAGGGACACTTTACTATCTCTTTTTGATTATGCTACTGACGGAGCTCCACCGCACGAAGTTAATACTCAAGGGCAAATAGTCAACGAAGCAAACGTCAATGAGTTATCAATTCTTCCCCGGCTGCTGGTTGAATATTTTCGGTTTACCCGGGATAGGAAAACCAGTCGTTCCCTGTACAGTAAGTTAAAAGATACCGCGTTCGAATATTTCTTTAATTCCTCTGATATCCCGTTTCCAAAGGGATTTGGAATCGTTGAAATGCCATTCATGGATCAATGGATGCTGGACTCAGCCGTGGAATTTATCCGCGGAGCAAAATCCTGCTACCGGCTTGCCAGGCAGTTCGGGGACAAGGAGACGCTAAAGAAGTACGACAATGAATTCTTGACCAATCAAACCGATATGTTCTTTGAGCTATTTTGGGATAGTGATGCCGGCCGTTTCGCCGACATGGCCGGTAAACCATCTCGCTTGAGGGAAAGTCTGGATCGAGCCATCCAGGACGACTTTTCCGATGACTCAGGTGAGCGGGCTACTTCACTGAAGTCCTTAAGGGATAATTTGGATTCGATTCAATCCCGAGTGGGTGGGGCTAAAGAATTAACACGTTGGTATTTTGGTCACTTTATTCAAGTATACCCCCTCCTTTTCGGGATGGTTAGCAGAGAGAGGGCAAACCGCGTATTCAGTTTACTGGAAAGCGACGAATTTACCAGCGATCGAGGGTTAGTGCATACGTCTAGATCCTCTTCATTGAGCAGGATTCCGGGCGGAATGTATGGGCCAGGGAACAAAGGAGAACTTGTTTGGGCCCTTGCTACCGGGTTTTTGGCGGAGGCGGAAGCTAAGTACGGCCGTATCGACCAAAGTTACTTTTTCACGAAAAAAATAGCGGACTCCGTGGATCGGGACATGCCCGGGGCATTGCCGGAATTACTGCCCCGGGGTGGATGTTTTATGCAGGGGTGGTCCAGCTACGGAATAATACTGCCAGTTATAGATCATTATCTTGGTATTAGAAATCTTCTTGATAGGAGTATCTCTGTATCTCCCAATCCTCCGGATAGTATCGACAGCTTGAGTATTTCCTCAGTAAGAATGATGGGGGCTAAGTTTGATGTGGAGATGGAGAACCGGGAGAGTTTTTTTCGGTTTGAAATTAACGTGGACGAACAACCCCGTTCCGGCCCCATACCCTGGAGATTCAACTGGTCTCCTAAAAACGTATGTTTAGCTGGTTCGTACAACCCTATCTTGCAGCGGTTTAAGTTAAAGGATCATTTACTGGTTGAAATTTCTGAAGACGAAGAACCTCGTATCGAATACAGATAATTTGTGAGTTCACAACCCTTTAAAGTTGTTTGCCACTAGTAACCAATACAGGAAGTGATTTCTATCGTATCGTTAAATAATGAAAAGCGTCAGGAGTTAAGAAAGTTAACCTCTAATGCCCACGGACAACTACAGGAACTGGAACGGGAATTTGAAACTAATGGAAAAACTTTATCCCTATACCGGGCAGGGATCAAAGACAAGGAAGTAAGGTTTGATCTTTTCAGCAGGGATCTTTTGCTGTCGGCGTTAATGAGAGGGAATACTTCCTTTCTGAAGAGTACCCTGGAGTTTGCTTTCCACACCCAGGGAACGAAAAAAGATCCGAAAACGGGCGAAGAACCCGGTAAAGTCATCCACGAATATCAAACCGTAAAGAGGAAGGGTTTAGAAACCCGTTACAATGCCTGTGATGTTACGCAACTCACCCTAATAGGTTTATCCAGGTACCTGGAAGCTTCACGGGATATGGATTTTCTAAATCGCTGGAAGGAAAACGTTAAATCCGGCATAGATTATATCCTAAGACATCTGGATGAGGGCCTATTTCGTGAAAGCCCTACTTACAGCGACGCCAAAAACTATGCGCTGAATTCTACATATTGGAAGGACGAACAAATCCCGGAAAGAGAGGAGCCCGATTATCCCGTGGTATATTCACTAGTCCAGGCTCAGACTATTTCAGCACTTAGGGCGGTGGGGGGGATTGCAAATACTATTGATTTGGGAGTGAATCCCGGTGAATTAGAACAAGAAGCGGAAGAATTGCGAAAAAAGTTATTCAGCGAGCTATGGAATCCGGATCTGGATTATCCTGACGTTGCCTGGGACCAAAAAGGGAAAGTGTCTGGCATCACCTCCGACGGTCTTCACATATTATATTACCTGAGGGAAGGCGATATTCCCGAGGATAAATTGTCCTCAATAATGAATGCTTCAACTCAGCTGGAGACACCTTACGGGTTTCGTACTTATGCCCCTGATCAACCGGGTTACGCGCCAGGGAATTATCACCTTGGCTCGGTCTGGCCTTTTGAGCAATATTTTATCGCCAGTGTCGGGAAACGCTTTAAGAGAGGTCGGCTGGAGGATATTGCGTTTGGTTCGCTGGATGCCATAATGGAACACGGGTTTTTCGAGTTATTTAGCTGGAACGGAGAAAAATTGAAACCACTGGGTTGTGAAAAACAATTATGGACTACTTGTTTACCAATAGGGCTGAGCCGGTTAGTAAGTCAAGAGCAAGGGCCCAAGGGACGAGGCTTGTAGAACCCTCCTTTATATAAACTAAATTAAATGTCCCACTTTATCCTCTCCTAGAATTTAGTGTTTGAGATTTAACAGAAAAGTTGTTATATTCTCTGAAGTAAACGTTTATATAATCGATTAAATTTTAGAAGTAAGGTTAATAGAAAAAAGACGAGGATATTTTCTCTAACGTTTAGTTAGGATTTCAAG
>JBDGQU010000188.1:0-5276 GCA_042218715.1 Bipolaricaulia bacterium
TAAGTGCTCTTACCCTGATGCAGCTTGATAATCCCGGAGCGCCGGTGTTTTACTCGATCCTACCGGGGGTTGTAAATCCCAACAACGGAGGATACGTAGCCGGAATGCCAGAAAAGCAATTGGCAAATCTCGTTGCCATCCAGCTGGGGCATTACTACGATTTACCCGTTTTGAGTGGAGGTTTTGGGGCGACGGATGCTCACGAACCGAACGGGTGGCAGGCGGGAAAGGAAACGTCCTCAGACCCCCTACCTATAAGCATGTCCGGAGCCGATATGGGTGCGGGCATCGGATTACTGGAAGCCTCTACACTTCTTTATCCGGAGAAAATACTGTTCGACGACGATATATTTCATACTGTCAAAACGCTAGTTCAGGGACTGGACGTAAACCAACAAACCCTTGCCCTGGACGAGATAATGGAGGTAGGACCCCGAGGCCACTTCCTCACCCAGCCCTCCACCAAAGACAACTTACGTGAACTGTGGCAACCGGGAATAACTCACAAGTGGTCACCCGAGAAAGGAGACTTCGAAGACCCTCAAAAAGTAGCAAAAGAGAAGATAGACTGGATACTGAACAACCACCAACCGGAACCACTGGACCCTGACGTGAAGGAAGAAATAGAGTCAATTATCGACAAAGCGGAAAAAGAACTTTCCAGTTCTAAAATATGATTTCTTTTTATAGTCGGTATGCAGGGTATCCATGAGCTACAAAGCTATACAGGAAGCTATCGGGATTTGTGGTATCATCAGATCCTGTGGCTCATCCGCGGGTATAGTCTGGCAGACACTGCCGACAGTTTCGGGAGGTGATAGGTAGGAATATACTCCTCGTATAGAGTTTATTTTCAGGGCTTAATTTTAAATAAACTAAATCCGAGAGGAGGGCGAGATGAAAAAGACTGTATATTTATTGGCGATTGTATTTATGGTGAGTTTAATAGCCGTTAGTGTAGTTGCGGAAGAAAACTCGAAAATCTCTATGGATGATCCCCGCTACGGTGGCAAACTTGTAATAGGAAAGGCTTCCGGGCCGAGGAATATGGATAGCCGGTGGACCACGTGGGGAGACGCTGCTCATTCGTTGAAGAATGAACCCATGTTTATGCCCATCCCTTCTGGTGGCCCTACCGATATCACCCATGCCGGGTGGATAGATTCTTACGAGTTTCCCAAAAACAAGACACTTATTCTCCATCTTAAAGAAGGAGTGACTTATCAAGACGGCGTTCCTCTTGACGCAGAAGCTGTAAAGTGGGGCATTCTGAAACGTCTTACCACGAAAAAACTTTGGTCTGCTGACTTTACCGTCGCTCACCCCGAGAACCCCGAAAAAGACATCGAAGTGGTCGATGACACTACAGTGAAGATCCATTTAAAAAGACCTGATCCATTGTTACCCGTTCGGTTAGCAAGTTATACTGCCTGGGCGTGGGCTTCGGAGACCCCTAGAGCGAGAAAGCGTTACGGGGAAGAGTACGGAAGTAAAATGGCCTACGGCAATGGACCTTTTGTATTTAAAGAGTGGGTTAGGGGAGATCACCTGACTTTTGAGAGATATGAAAAGTACTGGTGGTCGCCCCCCTTCATAGACCACAAAGGACCCGCATATCTAAAAGAAATTACTTTTAGGTACATACCCGAGGCCACCACAAGGATTCAGATGTTAAAAACGGGTAAACTGGACATGTTGTTTTCCGTTCCCCCACCTTTCTATCAAAGTCTGAAAGACAACAAAAAGTTTAAAGTTCAATCTGCCTTAACGGGTAAAGATTTGGAAGTAATCTTTAACGTAACCAATTCACCTCTGGATGAGATAGAGGTCCGTAAAGCCCTGGGCCTTGCGATCGAGAGGGGGCCAATTATAGAAGTTGCTTACGAAGGACTTGCGGAACCCCAGCATACCTTGTATACGGTAAAGTCTCACGTTAGAGAGACTACTAAACGCGTCAATTATGATCTGGGAAAGGCGAAATCTGTCCTGAAAGAAGCGGGATGGGTTGACAGGGATGGCGATGGTTTTAGAGAGAAAGACGGCAAGGATCTCAAAGTCAAGTTGTGGACTCAAGGAGTAAAGCAAAAGAAATTAGCTGCTCAAATAATCCAGCAAATGTGGAAATCAGTTGGGGTAAAGGTAGATATAACCACAATGGAAAGAGGTACTTTGGTTAGTAAGGCGGAAGCGGGAGATCATGAAGCCCTACTTTACAGCCACGAGTCTACGGCTCGCTCGGATTTGCGTTGGTTCTACAACCCGAATAGCACATGGGGTTATCCCCATTTCGAATATTCCGATACGCAGAAACTTCGAGACTTAATTAGTAAAACGTTTGAAGCTCAGCATGAAAGCCTGGAATCATATAGCAAGGCGATGGATAACTTGGTTAATTACGTGACAAATGAGTACTATAGAGTTCCAGTTGCTAGAATAAAGCGAGCGATTGCATTTGATGATGGGCTGAAAAATGTCCAAATTCGTGGTGAAAGTTACTGGAGTCCGCTGCCGCTTATGCACGATGTATACTGGGAACATATACGCAAAGAAAACGAATAACTATAATGACTAAAAGAGGGGTGGGCAGCCACCCCTCTTTTACTTAATTTATGAACCTCACTCAATATATTATAAGGCGGCTGCTTTTTGCCATTCCCGTAATATTTATTGTTACCGTTCTTTCTTTTTTAATTATTCATATGGCTCCCGGCGAACCCATCGAACTTTTAGTAAATCCTAGGATGTTAAAAAATCCTGAGATAGTAAATTCGATTAGAAAAAAATATGGCTTGAACAAACCGCTTTATATTCAGTATTTTGTCTGGCTTAAAAATATCTGTAGGGGTGACCTCGGTAAATCACTCTACCTCAAACAGCCAATTTCTAATTTGTTAATGCAGCGCTGGCCCAATTCCCTAAATCTAGCTTTGGCGGGGTTATTTATCTCCTATATAATAGGTGTTCCAGCGGGCATTATATCTGCCATCAATCGCGGAACGGCATTGGACTTCTTTTCCATGTTATTTGCCTTAGTTGGGCTGGCAATTCCCAGTTTTTGGCTGGCCTTATTGTTAATGCTGGTATTCTCGGTCAATCTAGGTTGGTTCCCCATAGGGGGATATGGTAGCCTCCGTGCTCTCGTTCTGCCGGCGATCGCTTATGGCGCGTATTCTGCAGCTGAGAACGCCCGAGTTACCCGGTCCAGCATGCTTGAAGTACTTAATAAAGACTATATAAGAACTGCTCGAGCTAAAGGACTGGTGGAGAGAGTTGTTCTTTACAAACACGCATTTCGAAATGCTCTTATCCCGTTAATTTCTTTGCTGGGCATGCGCATTAACTGGTTGCTGGGAGGAGCAGTGGCGATAGAAGTCGTATTTGCTCGTCCCGGCCTGGGACGGTTGCTGGTGAACTCAGTTTATCGGAGAGATTACCCGGTAATTCAAATACTAATCCTTTTGTTTGCTATAGGGGTAGTTTTCGGTAATTTGGCTGCTGACGTTCTCTACGCTCTTTCAGACCCTCAAATAACTTATGATTAGGATAGTATGATTAGCTGGTTTAGAAATTGGAATGTAATTATCGGAACTTTTATCATTACCGTTTTCGTATTAATCGGGTTTTTTGCGCCATTTATTGCCCCCTATCACTACGCTGAACCCCATTACGGCGCAACACTGGAATCACCATCTCTGAAACACTTATTTGGGACTGATCGAATGGGGAGAGATACTTTCAGTAGAGTGATTTACGGGACGAGGACGGCTTTAATTTCTGCTTTTTCGGCTGCGGGTTTAGCTGGAGTGGTGGGTATATCTTTGGGGATGATAGGTGGTTACTTCGGCGGAAAGTGGGACAGACTTGTCCAGAGTTTGATAGATATAAATTTCTCCTTCCCCACGATATTACTTGCTATTGCTTTAGTGGTAGTGCTTCAACCCGGGCAAGCTAGCATCGTGATCGCGATTGTGGTGAGCTGGTGGCCTTATTACGCTCGGTTGGTTAGGGGAGAAGTGTTGGCCACCCGCAAAGAAGATTTTGTCGAGGCAGCCAGAGCACTGGGTTCAAGCCACCTGAGAATTATCTGGAAGGAAATCCTACCGAATACAATCCCGATGATCGTCGTCGTGATTAGTATAACGATGGGCCAGGTTATATTAATTGTCACGTTATTGAGCTTTTTAGGGTTGGGGGTCCAGCCACCCAAAGCTAGCTGGGGAATGATGCTTTCGGAAAGCAGGGATTTTCTGGGCCGCGCCCCATGGTTATCCGTGTTCCCCGGAGTGGCCATTTCGTTGGTCGTTTTGGGGTTTAACATGCTGGGTGACGGAGTACGTGACCAGCTGGACCCGTACTTGCGCTCGGAATGATGTCGAATTGATAAAATTCTAAATAGGAGGTTTGATTATGAGTTCTAAACCACAGGGGGGAGTTGCTTCCATAGAACTCCCGGAGCATGTCTCTCCGCTTACCGTACTCGATAAGGGAGATCTGGACCAACTCCACCAGGCCACCCTCACCGTTCTCCGGGAGACCGGAGTAAAGTTCCCCTCCCGGAATGCGCTGGAGATCTTTGCCGACCACGGAGCCGAGGTGGACTTCTCCGATCAAATAGTTAAACTACCGCCGGACCTGGTAGAGGAAGCACTGGAGCAAGCACCTCGTAATTACACCCTGGGTTCCAGGGGAGGACCGGAGCTTGATTTGACTCTCGGAGAAGGCAAAACTTATTTTGCCACCGATGGATGCGGATCCGACACGATAGATTTTGAAAACTGGGATAGAAGAGCTTCTGAAAAGGGGGATGTAGAAAAAACGGCTCGCATTTCTGATTATTTAGACGCGATAAGTTTCTACTGGCCCATGGTCAGCGCCCAGGACCAACCCTCCTCCACAGTCCCCCTTCACGAACTGGACGCGGCCTATGCCAACACGGAAAAACACGTCCAGACCGAGACGGTAATGGGTGAGAAACCAGCACAGTACGCCATAGAGATCGCCTCGGTCATAGCCGGGGGAAGGGAAAAGCTAAAAGAGAGACCCCCGCTTTCCTCGCTTATATGCACCATAGATCCCTTAGCCCAGGACAAAGACGGCATAGAAGCCGGTCTCGCCTACGCCGAAGCGGAGGTACCGGTAGGGTTCATGGCCATGCCCACTATGGGCTCTACTGGTCCCGCACACGTGCCGGGCTCCATTGTGGTCGGTAACTCGGAAGTGCTAAGTGCTCTTACCCTGATGCAGCTTGATAATCCCGGAGCGCCGGTGTTTTACTC
>JBDGQU010000189.1:0-5984 GCA_042218715.1 Bipolaricaulia bacterium
CTCAGCTTTACTGGCAATATCTTCCGCAGTAAGCCCAAAATGCTCTACCAGCTCGTAGGCCGAGCCGGATTCGCCAAACCGATCCTGAATTCCCAGTCTCTTCACAGGCACCGGCTCGTTCTCACTCACTACCTCCGAAACCGCCGATCCCAGACCTCCTATCACGTTGTGTTCCTCCGCCGTAACGGCAGCTCCGGTTTTCTCGACCGACTCAAGGATGGTCTCGGAATCCAGAGGTTTAACTGTTGATACGTTTACTACCTCCGCGGAAATTCCTTTATCCTCGAGGATATCCGCAGCGTCGAGAGAATTCGCTACCATTAACCCCATGGCAAACAAAGAAACGTCACTCCCCTGACGCAGCACCTCGGCTTTCCCCAGTTCGAAGTCACATTCCTCGTAAATAACCGGGAAGGCGGCTCTGGCCAGCCTGACGTATACGGGACCGTCCATATCTCCGCCGACGGTCTTGATCACCTCTTTAGTCTGAGTAGCGTCGGCCGGCACAACTACCTTCATATTGGGCAGAACCCTCATGTTTGACACGTCCTCGATTATCTGATGGGACGCACCGTCTTCTCCCACGGTAATACCTGCATGAGTCGCTACTATCCGGACCGGGGCCGACTGATAGGCGATCGTTTGCCTTATCTGTTCCCACGGTTTACCGGTGGCAAACACTGCGAACGTACTGGCAAAAGGCTTCTTGCCTTCCATCGCTAGGCCGGCGGCCATACCCATCATATTTGCCTCGGTTATCCCGACGTTGAAGAACCGATCGGGAAACTCCTGACCGAAGTACTTCGTCCGGGTAGAGCCAGCCAGATCCGCCGTAAGCACCACTAAATCCTCATCTTCTTTGCCCAACTGAGGCAGAATTTCCCCATAAGCGTCTCTAATTTTGACCTTCTCATCTCTGTTAGTAACTAATTTGGACACTATAACCTCCCATAAACCCCGTAATTCATCGAATCTTCTACGTTTTCCGGGTAAATTCCCTATCGTGCAAAGAATAAAGTTTACTGAACTCGTTTATCAACTTCTTAAAGAAATCGAAGTCCTTTCGATACTTAACCACATTCTCACTTACGGGCTCAAATACTTCTCCCAAAGTGACCATTTCCTCCGCGGCTTCACCCAGGCTATCATACACTCCTAGTGCTTTATAGGCGATCATTGCTTCCCCGATTAGAGTCGTATCTTCTGTCAAAGTCTTTTGTACCGGCAAATTGGTGACATCGGAGATAATTCTTGGCCAGAGATCTGTCCTCGTCCCCGCCCCGCCGATTCTAATTTTATTAAAAGTTATCTCGTTCTCCGTCATCGCCTCTTTCACGAAGTTGAGGCTATAACTAACTCCCTCCAGGACCGCCCTTATTAAATGTCTTCGATCGTGATACTCCTTGAGGCCAAAGAAAGACCCTGAGGCCATATTTCCTATCCTGGGGTCCCTCTCACCGGTTAAATAAGGTAGAGCAAATAGTCCCCCGGAACCCGGGCCCACCTCTGAGGCAGCCCGAATAATTTCGTCGTAATTGGCTCCGGAATCCAGGATATTTTTCAACCACCGCAATCCCAACCCCGCATTGTTAATTGCACCACCAATCGCCCATTTACCTGGCATTAAAGAATAGGTTTGGAGTCTCCTTTTCTGGGGATCGTCTAAAATCGGATCCGAAGAACAGGTTCGGAGCATTGCCGTAGTTCCCAAATTACAAACCCCAACGCCTCCATCAATTCCGCCCAATCCCAGGACCATAGCACCGCCGTCGTACACTCCGGAAATTATTTTTATTCCCGCTGGAAGGTTTAGTTTGTCCGCAATTTCCGGCACTATTTCTCCTATAATCTCCTCTCCGGATCGGACCTCGGGTAACTGCCGCCTGGATACTCCGACCATCTCCAGTAAACCATCGTCCCAATCCAGCTTGTTGATATTAAATAATTGGCTAGAGGATGCTATCCCCGGGTCCGTAACGAATTCTCCAACCAACCTATCCATAAGAAAGCTCTTTACATCTCCAAAATATCTACTCTTCTCGTAGATATCAGGTTTCTCCTCCCTGAGCCAGAGCAGTTTAGGCAATAGGTAGGAAAATAAAGGCGGACAGCCTGTACTGCGATAGATATCTTCCAGGTCCTCGCGTTTCTGAAACTCTGGCATCACTGACTTGGACCGCTCATCCATTAACGTGATAATACCTGTAAGAGGGTTCTTATTTTCGTCAAGTGGCAGAAATCCGAATTGATAACCGGTCAACCCCATTATTTCAATCTCGTCTTCGTAGCCATCAACGGTTTGCCTTACTATTGAAACCAGGGACTGAAAGAGCTTATCCGGGTCGTGTTCCGCCGCGCCGCGCTCGTGCTTGTCCAATGCTAGATTTTCGCTCGCATGGGTTACTACTTCCCCCTGTGGACCAATCAACCCCGACTTTATATTTGTCGTTCCTACATCTACTACTAACGAAAGACTCATTTCAAACTCCCGCCCTGTTCCTCTCCCTTACAACTCCAGGATTAACCAGTTCAGAGGGCACTTCTTTCTTCGTCAAGCATTTCACGTCCTCGACCATTTTCTCGTCCATCGCTCTCAACGATTTCTCAGTATAGCTTCCGATGTGGGGCAGGATATACAAATTATCAAGCTCAAGCAGGGGATCGTCATCCGCCGGAGGTTCCCGTTCCATTACGTCGACACCGGCACACCTTACCTTCCCTGATCTAAGGGCTCGGACAAAAGAGGACCTTTCAAATAGCTCTCCTCGAGCTGTATTTACTATGATTACCCCGTCCTTCATCAGCTCGAACTCTTCCTCGCTGATAAAGTGATAGTTTTCTGAATTTAACGAGGCATTAAAACTCAATAGATCGGAGTTCTTTAATATCTCTTCAAATCCCACCGGTTCGACCCCTGTATTCCTTATCACCGGGGAAGCTATATTAGGATCGTAAGCCAAGACTTTGGCCCCAAATCCTCTCTGCACTATTTCCCCAACCCTGCTACCAATATTACCGTAACCAACTATCCCTACGTTCATTCCGGAAAGCTCCAGACCGACAAACTCCTTTCTCCTCGACCATTCTCCTTTTTCTACAGCCTTATTGGCAGGTATTACTTCCCTAATGCAGGTCATTATAAGCGAGACCGTTAACTCGGCAACTGAATCCCGTTCTAGTTCCCCCGTTACCCGGGTAACGAAGACTCCAGCTTCCGTTGCCGCTTCTATATCTACGTTATCACAGCCGATACCATGTCTTGCAATCAGCTTCACATCACCGTTTTCTTCGAAAAACTTCCTGGAGAAGGTCGGAGTTACGCTAGCTATTACGTAACTCACTCCTTTGAGCTTCTTTCCAAGCTCTCTCCCCGAAATATCGGATGCAACATTTATCCTCGTTACCCCACCTATCTCCTCCAGTTCCTCCATAAGGTCGGGGAAATAAAATCCAAACGTACTGGAATTTACTATCGCGATTTCGTTATTGCTCGCAGTTCTGTTTTTATTCATTTTTGTCCGTTAAACTCCACTGAAAGCGGAGAACCCCCCATCAATTGGAATAACTGTTCCATGGACGAACTCGGACCCATCCGAGATTAACCACAGTACAGTGGTCAGTAAATCCTCGGGATCGCCGAACCTATCCATCGGTGTATGATCAATTATAGTCTGGCCTCTCTCCGTTAGTTCCCCAGTCTCTTCGTCGATAAGCAGGTATCGATTCTGTTCAGTTAGTAAAAAACCTGGTGCGATCGCGTTTACCCGAATCTCCGGAGAGTAGTTTCGAGACATATGTACTGCAAGCCACTGGGTAAAGTTACTAACCGCCGCCTTCGCCGCGGAGTAAGCTGGAATTTTTGTCAGAGGGGTAAAAGCGTTCATGGAAGAGATATTAATAATATTCCCCTCCCCTCTCTCGGCAAACTCCTTTCCGAACACCTGAGATGCCAGGAAGGTCCCTATGAAATTCAGGTTGAATACCTGCTGCACACCTGCCTCCGGAAGGTCAAAAAAACTCTGATCTTCACCTGTAGTCGCTTCCGGACTATTTCCACCGGCACCGTTTACCAGCACGTCGATACTTCCCCATTTATCCTTAATTCGGTCCCCAGCTTCTTTCAGGCTTTCCTTATCCAGAACGTTCGTCTTTATCGTAGTGCAGTCCACCCCCCTGTCATCCATCCTAGCCTTGAGCTCGTCCATTCTTTCCTGATCTATATCAAGTACCGCAACTTTTGCCCCGGCTTCGCCGAGTGCCTTGGCCATCTCGGAACAAAGGACTCCGGCTCCACCGGTCAAAACTGCCACTTTATCAGTTAAGTCGTAATTCTCTATGGATACCATATATACCACCCTCGTCAGGTTAACAGCTTGAGATGATGCCCAAGGTGCGACTCTAGCAACTGATAGTGTCTCTGCTCGTGCTCTTTCAAGGTCTCGATAATTTCGTCTTTAAATACGTATTGTCCTCCTTTCCGCAAAGTTAGCACGGAACCGTAAGTAACGTGAAATACCTGTCTCGAATCGTCTTCATCAAGCAAATCCGGTAAATCCTCGTCGGGAAGTTCCTCTGGACCGGGGACTTTTGACAAATCCGTCTCCACGTGGTAAGTAGCTCGGTCTTCATCAAACCTTTCAAGAGCAAAGGCATGGACCTTCCTGAAGAGATCAGGATTTTTTTCGGCCACTAACCTAATTGCTTCCAGATAACTTGTTCCCGCGGTTTTTACGTGAACTCCTTCCCCGAGATACTCGGCAAAGTACGGGTAGATGCTGAACTTATCCGAACCCGAATGAAGAGACAATCTATAGTTACCGAAATAATTAGCGATCGCCGCATGAGCCCGTAAGTGCTCTTCGAAAACTTCCAGATCGCCTATGTAATCTATTCCCTTTTGAATATTGCCGACGAACCGGGGCGCCAGGCTAAACAGTTCGACACCTCTTTCAGTGAGTTCTCTGGCAACAAAGAGGTGCTCCAACGGACTGGTCGGAGTCTCGGTCTCATCTACGGAAACCTCGAAGGCAAATTCACCCTCTACGGACTCAGCAATCCAATTGTAAAATTTTATGGCAAATTTTACGGCCGGAAAATACTTAACCGCCGCTTTTTTTACGTCTTTCTCCTTGAAAACATCTTCGAATTCATAGTCCCGGCCCGGTAGTTCTGCCGTAAACTTTTGGCCAGAATACTTCTTTAGCAGTTCTTTTCCCTCACTTATTTCCGAAAAGGCCGTGTCCAATTCTTCATCAGACATTCGATCAGCTTTTGGGTTCACGTACTCACTCGGGTCGCAGGTAAACATATTGAATCCTACCGAGGTAGCTTTCTCCATTGCCTTTCGTGATTTTAAATGGTCAGCATCGGCAGCGAACCCACTTTCATACCCCTCTTCAAATACTCCCCAAACAGCTGTATTCATAACGTCTTCAGGAGAGCGCCCAGTTCTTTCCATTTCCCTGACGGACTGCTGAGCAAAAAACGGAAATACTTTTTTTTCTCTTACCGATTTCACGTGCCCGGGAGTAGCTAGACCAAGTCTGTCACCAAAACCAAAAGAAGGTTCGGCCGAAGGGAGTGTCGGTACTAACCAGCCAAATTCGTTCATTAACTTCTGAGCGTTTTCCCAAGTCAGAGGACAAAGCTTACGGTTGTCCCCCTTCTCCTCTCCCGAAAAGACTTTAGCTCCGGCACCGCTAACAAAGAGTCTTTTTGTTTCGGCAGGACCTTTCGTCAAAGCATATATTGTCTCTCCTGATTCTTTTATAGAGCTTTCGTAAACATCATAATCCTTCGGTAATTGACCTGTTATCTCTAAAGATTTACTCAAACTTTCACCTACCAACTAATATTTTCCTAAGTCGTGCAATTCTCTCTCCTGAGACCAACTTATAATTCAGTCTACAAGAAAAAGTAGTCCCTATTCGAGAAACTTAGTTATCTTCACCTATTAGGTGATATCTAAAGCGTTAAATCAAGTC
>JBDGQU010000019.1:0-1235 GCA_042218715.1 Bipolaricaulia bacterium
GTTCTAAGGTAGAGAGTCTTTTCCGCTGCCTGTGGCGATGGAAAACTGTCCTGGGTCTTGGTCCGCCTTCTCATTTCCTTTATCGCCCGTTCAAGCCAGTTCGTGGTGTAAATCGTTGACCTTATCTCGTCCGGGTAATCTAAGAAAGTTAACAAATCAGGCAGGTCCTCTTCCCAACTTTCGACTACCTTGGGGTATAGATCGTTCCATTCTTCTTTGAAGTCGGAAAAGCATTCTTTAGCCTGGGACTTCTTTGGTGCGTTGTAAACACGCTTTAAGTCACGCAGTAGATCGTCCTTGTGGTTTTCTCTGATCTTGGATCTTGTGTTTCTCGTCTTGTGGACGACGCACTGCTGGTAGTCTGCTTTGGGGTAGGCTTCGGTAACCGTATCCTTGATTCCGGAAAGATCGTCAGTTACTACCAGGAGCACCTCTCTTGCTCCTCTATCCTTGATATCTTCTAAGACCTCTCCCCAGACGGTGGCGGACTCATTACCGCCGATCTGGAAGGAAAGCACTTCTCGGTAACCGTCTTCATCTATTCCGGCGGCGAAGTAGGCTACTTCGTTTGCTACGGTGTCTCTTCGCACATCAATTGTCATCGCGTCCAAAAAGAGGACCGAGTAGCGCCTCTTTAATGGTCTATCCTTCCACTTGTTTACTTCCTCTAATGCCAGGTCGGTAATTCTGCTTACCGTAGACGAGGAGTAATGGTCCCCGTACATATCTTCCAGAAGGTCCGCTATCTTCCTTGTCGACATCCCGTGGGAATACATCTTTATTACCATCGATTCAAGCTGACCCACTCGTCTCCGGTAGGGTTCAAACAATGCCGGGGAAAAGTTACCTTCCCTGTCTCGGGGAACTTCCAGCCCATCAACCTTGCCAAACTGGGTCTCGAGATTACGTTGGTAAAAACCATTTCCCTTGTTATCCTGACCTTCTTCTTCCAGAAAGGCCTGTCTCTCCAGCTCCATCACGTTCTCCATTTGTTCCTTTACCAGATCCTTAACCATGCCCTCCAGCGTTTGCCAAAATTCCTTCTCGGATGGTACACTTTTATCGTTCATGGGGTGTCCTCCTCCTAAGTGGAATTTTGTTATTTCATTTTTAGCGGGGAGGATACCCTTTTTCTAGTTAGACACAATTTATGGTACGGAATCTCAACGTTATTACAGATATTTTACTATAAATTACCCCATACCCCACCCTACCTAGTTTCGGATACCTTAGAT
>JBDGQU010000190.1:0-8682 GCA_042218715.1 Bipolaricaulia bacterium
CTTCGCAAAGACTGGCAAATAATTAAATGGACCCAAATTCAGCGATTCTTCCCGGGGATTGGAAATCATATTTTGACTAGGAACCAATTTTGCCAGAAAGAGTTGGTCCAGCACCCAGATGAGAAATGTAACTTGGAAATATAATCTACGGTTAAGCGGGACAGGTAGCCTTACCGGAGGGAAGTCAAAGACCTTGAACCAGGTTTCGGAGCTCATCTGGGTGCTGGTTAAAAGTTTTGGAAGAGCGACTTGATTTACCACTTTAGATATTACCCAATGGGTGAAGATAACTAAGTTTCTCAAATAGCAGGGATAT
The DNA here is from genome assembly GCA_042218715.1 of Bipolaricaulia bacterium. Taxonomy (GTDB): domain Bacteria; phylum Bipolaricaulota; class Bipolaricaulia; order M55B111; family M55B111; genus JAGXLP01. Next base: position 317 of record JBDGQU010000190.1, read on the forward strand.
TTCCTTGAAAACTGAGTTAGGATTTGGTCTTAAGGGAGAGAATCGCACAACTTAGGATTGAATCTTTCCCAAAAGCTATACCGGGATTTTTTGGTAAAGTTAGAAATAACGCTATAAATCAAGGGTAAGGGGGGAGAAATTTGACTCTAATGAGGTAAACCACTTATAGGATTAATAGTTCACCTCAGTCCCTTCACTATTATGAAGGCAAGGCGAGTATCATGAAAAGCAACTTAATTTTATCGTTTATCCCCACTTCCACTTGCCCGGCTGCCAGGTAAGTGGAAGTGGGAAAATAACGGTCGAAATATTAAGTACGACTGGGGTGAAAGAACTTAATTCAAGGTTTTCTCCGATAAATTACCAGCTTCGACTGACCGTAGGTCCGAGAAGTTACCATCTCCAGACCCCCAAACTTGTCCTCTAACTCATTCTTGAAAAAAACTTCTACCCCAACTATCCCCCATTTTCTAACCACCTTATTGCCGCCAAGTCTATTTAAAGTTTGGACTGTTAAGCCTTTCTGGTAAGGGGGACCTAAGAATACTATATCGAACCTTCTGTCCCGTCCCTCAAATTTATCTATAGCCCTGGAGGCATCCAATTCGTACAACCTAGTAACTTGTTGATAGCCAAGCTTCTCAATGTTCTTTCCGATAAGTTTCACGGACTCCGGTAAATTATCGACAAAAGTGGCGTGGTCAGCGCCTCTGGACAGTGCCTCAAGCCCCACTCCCCCGGTTCCCGCAAATAGGTCCAGAAACCGACTCCCCTCAACCACGTTTTGAAGTATGTCAAAAAGAGATTTTCTTACAGAGTGTCGCATGGGCCGAACTTCCTCGGGTCCGGGTCCGAATATCTTATGGCCTTTCTTTTCTCCGCTAATAATTTTCATACTTCTCACCATTTTTTTATAAGGTTGACGGATAACACCTACCCCCATACTATCTTATACCGGTTGATGGATATCAAATTTTGTGGATCCAAATTTCGGTGTTTTCCCTTTAACTTGAAAAACCTCCGAGTCAAGAACCCCGCCCCCAGGGTGGGGCATATAAAAAGACAATGGTAGAGTTAATCTCGGGTTTGAAAAACGAAAGATTGATCCAGCACTCAAAACAGCCGATTCACCCCCAGGGCAAGCCCTGGGGTATTCTCGGCTAATTTTGGCAGTATATTCCCTGGATACGGCAAAAACGAATTACTTTGGGGAGCGATAGTCGGCGAACTAAGGAGCTTTATTCCTGAAAATTTCCAGGATGACTGATTGAATAAATCGGAGAGGATCGCTGTTGATTGGTGTCTTTAATAACGAAGTATTCAATAAATTTTCCAAGAGGTATCTAAATGGTAACAATTAAATCCCTAACCACGTTAATATTTGACCTTGACGGTACTCTTTGCAGGTACAAAACGGACCTCGAAGACGGGTTGTTGGAAACATTCGCCCGAGAAGACGCTAAAGATTTACCTTTCACGGCGGAAGACTACCAAGAAGAATTCGGGGTGGAGTTCGACAAAGCAATCGATGGTAAGGTCGATCATCCCGAATTAGAGTTTAGAACGAGAATATTTTTTAACCTGTTAAAGGACAGAAATTACAACAAAGAAGAAATTATCGATCTCGGTAAGGAATTCACCATAATTAGGGAAGGTTCGTTATCCCTGTACGAGGACGTGCCGGAGTTAGTTAAGAAACTAGCAGGTAAGTTCAAGCTGGGCCTGCTTACAAATGGTCCCTCGGACCTGCAGCGAAGGAAAATAGACGTGCTGGGAATCGAGAGCTGGTTCGACGAAATAATTGTAAGTGGAGAACATGGCTTAGCAAAGCCGGATCCCAGGATTTTTCATATAGCTCTGGAGAATCTGGGCTGCAGTCGAGAAGAATCGGTGTATATTGGTAATTCACTTAAATACGACGTCCTGGGCGCAAATAACGCAGGTATACCGGTAATATGGAAAAAGGATGGAGTAGAAGAAACCGAAGTCGAGCAGGCAACACCCAGTTTGGTAATAAACGACCTAAAAGATCTGTTCAACGGTGGGAGGGTTTTTAGTTTGCCAGAAGAAGATAGGAGCATAGAATCATGAAGAAACGAGACGTGTTGTTGATCGGAGCCGGGCCAGCCGGTTTGTTCGGAGCCAGTAAATTTATCGGCGACAATCTCGATATTACTATTCTGGAAAGAGGTAAAGCCCCTCAGGAACGAGAAAGCATAACTTACGGAGTCGGGGGAGCAGGAGCGTTTTCCGACGGAAAACTAAACTTGACTCCCAACATCGGAGGGGACCCTACTACTTTTAACAGAAAAGGCAAAGAACTGTTACCGTATATCGACGAAATAGATCGTTTATTCGCGGACTTCGGCGGGGGAAGCACTTACTCCGGAGAATCCCAATCGGGACTCCAGGAACTTAAAAAAAAGGCCGGTAAATACGGCATCGAATTCATCCCCGGTAAGCAGAGACATATAGGAACAAAGAAGATTCGAGAGGTAATAGATAACTTCTACCAGCACCTGGAAAAGCAAGGAATCGAAGTGGACCTAGAAACAAAGGTAGAAGATATAGATTACGACGGCGACGAGTATACCTTAACTACGACCGAAGATGACTACGTAGCACCATATATAATTGCCGCTCCGGGGCGCTCAGGTGCTTACTGGTTGAGAGAAGTCGCAAATTCCCTGGGTATTCAAACTAAATACGGGCCAATCGACGTCGGAGTTAGAGTCGAATTTCCGGCAGAGATATATCAACCGATAGAAGAAGTAATGTACGATGCCAAATTCCGGTTGAGGACAGAAACTTATGACGACATGGTCCGGACATTTTGCACGAACCCCCGCGGGTTCGTCGTTAAGGAGCCCTACGAGGACTTTACTTTAATCAACGGCCACGCCGAGAACTCTAACGAGTCTGAAGTCACAAACTTTGCCCTGCTTTCCCGGATAACCCTGACGGACCCCGTAGAGGACACTACAGAATACGGCCGATCAATCGCAAAACTGGCAAATACACTCGGGGGTGGCAAGCCGATACTTCAGCGACTCAAGGACCTACAGAACGGTCGGAGGTCGACCGAAAAGAGAGTTTCACGCGTTCCCTACAGCCCGACTCTCTCCGACTATACCCCGGGCGATATCTCAATGGCTCTGCCGGATAGAGTTACCGTAAATCTAATAGAGGGGCTGGAAAGGCTAAATAACATAATAGAGGGGGTCACGTCGGACAACACTTTACTCTATGCCCCCGAGATCAAATTTTACGACACAAAATACGAGGTCACGAGAGACCTCGAGACCCAGCTGGACGGTTTTTACGTTGCCGGTGATGCGTCAGGTCATTCACGGGGAATAGTTTACTCGGCGATAACGGGAATGATCGCCGCGGAAGGAATCAAAAACAGGCTGATAAACAAGAACAGCCAGAATGAGGAAGAATAATATGCCGGAAAGAGTAAGGTTCGCTCCTTCACCAACAGGTCATCTTCACGTCGGGGGAGCTAGGACTGCGTTATTCAATTGGTTATTCGCCAGAGGTGAGGGGGGAGATTACATCTTAAGGATAGAGGACACCGATCAGACAAGGTCCACGGAAAGATCAATCGACCAGATCAAAGATTCCCTTTCCTGGCTGGGCCTTACCTGGGATGAATACTACCGTCAAACAGAAAGATCAGAAAACTACGAGGAAAAAGCCGAACTGCTTCTGAGCCGTGACAGCGTATACGAAAAGGAAGGAGCTCTCTGGTTCCGAATCCCAAAGGAGGAATCAGTTATTGTCGAGGATTTGGTGTTAGGGAGTGTAAAATACGAGACGGAAGATTTAAAAGATTTCGTTATCAGGCGATCAGACGGCACTTTTACTTATAACTTCGCCTGTACGGTAGACGATACGGAGATGGATATAACCCACGTTATGCGAGGCGATGACCACCTAAACAATACCCCCAAACAGATCCTGGTTTACAGGGCACTTGGAGTCGAGCCCCCGAGATTCGCTCATTTTCCGATGATCCTCGGGGAAGACCACAAGAGGTTAAGCAAACGACACGGGGCGACGTCCGTCCTGAATTACAAGAAAAAAGGGATCTTGCCCGAAGCACTGGTAAACTTTCTGGCAAGACTTGGTTGGTCCCACGGTGATCAAGAAATCTTCTCCCAAAGAGAACTAATAGAATTCTTTTCCCTCAACGACGTAGGCGAAAGTTCAGCCGTCTTCGACGAGGAGAAACTTCTCTGGATAAACCATCAATGGATGAAACGAAAGGATCCGGAAGAGCTAGGAAACCTGCTCAAAGAATTTCTCCTGGAGGAAACTTCTCTGACAAAAGATCGGCTAACAGAGCTTAACCAATCCCGACTAGCGAAACTGGCAAAGTACTTTCGGGAGAGAAATAAAACCCTCAGGAAGCTGGCAGAATCCAGCAGTTTTGTTTTTTCGTCTGACCTTAACTACGACGAGACTCCGATCAAAGACCACCTAACGGGGGAAAAAGCGGAACTCGTAAGGGAGCTCGTCAGTAAGTTAAAAGAAGTTCCCAAAGCTGACTTTCGGGCGGAAAAATTGGAAGAGATAACGCGAGAGTTCCTCTCCTCCCGAGATAAGGGACTTGGAGACATTGCTCAAGTCTGCCGGGTGGGTTTAACGGGCCGAGAAGTTTCTCCGGGTTTATTTATTACCATGGAACTGATTGGTAAGGAAAAGGTAACCGATCGTCTCTCGCGGATAACCGAAATCGATCCAGGATAAATTACCGTGTTTCCTTACGCAGCTTTAGGGTTCATCCAGGGACTCACTGAATTTCTACCCATAAGTAGCTCGGGGCACCTGGTAATCTTTCAGCAAATTTTAGGCATGACGGGACTCAAAACTCTACCCGACAAAACTTTGCTCGACGCCTTGCTTCACTTCGGTACTTTGGTCAGCGTGTTATTTTTATTCAGAAGGAAAATTTGGGACTTAACTATCTCCCTGGTTAACGGCCCCCGAGAAGAGAGGAAGTACTTAATCAACCTGATAATTGCAACCATTCCTATAGCAATTGCCGGACTCACTGCCAAAGGATGGATAGAGTCTACCTTCAGCTCCACGAGAGTTACCGGAGCAGGTTTACTGATCACCGGTGCAGTTTTGTGGTCCCTCAGGTACGTCAAAAGGTCCGATAAAAAGATAGATGACTTCAACTGGAGGGACTCAATAACAATAGGTCTGGCTCAGGTGGCTGCCCTGATACCAGGAATCTCGCGCAGCGGCGTCACGATTTCAGCAGGGCTAACAAATAATCTGGACCCGGACTTCGCGGCGGAGTTCTCTTTTCTCCTGATGATTCCCGCAGTACTCGGAGCTAACGTTCTAAAGGTCGGGGAATTAATAGTCTCGTCCTCCAGCAGACCGATCGGGATCTGGGCTTATATCATTGGAACCGTCACTTCGGCAATTACAGGGATAATCGCAATAAAATTATTGCTCAAAATAATAAGGAAAGGTGAGCTAAGCGTCTTTGCTTATTACTGCCTGCCTCTGGGGGTGGCAGTAATTACCTGGTCTTTTTTCTAATAATGAGATATCTCCGTGACCAACAAAGATAAGTAAAGGAAGGCTCTACTACCTATCAACTTGATAATTCCCTTACCTCGGCCTCCATTTCGTTAAGATCAACTAATCCAACAGTTGACCTACCCGACATCCAGCCGCCTATCTCTCCGGGATTAACCACCAGGGGTTCGCCATCCCTAACATCTACCTCGTGAGTGTGACCATAAACTATTAAATCGGGAACTGAACTGCTCTCCATAACTTCGAGTAACCTCGGTTCGTGCATCAGTAAAATCGTTCGCTGGTCAAAATCAATTCGATGTGGGCCTTGCTCTATTCTTCCCACACCGTCTTCGTCAAACCTGCTACGGAGAAAAATCCTGTCCCCATCGTTATTCCCAAATACTCCAACCAGATCGGACTCCAGCTCCGCCAGGGGACCGGCGGCAAGAGGTGATATAAAGTCCCCTGCGTGTAAGACTAGATCCACTTCTTCCAGGTTAAACAAATCGACAGCCTTTGCCAGAGCTTCCATATTGTCGTGACTGTCCGCAATTAACCCAATAGTCTCTACTTTCTCCTCACTCATCTTATCACCATCGACGAATTACCCGTTCTTTAACCACAGTCATAGTTTAGCCCTTTGCGAAGTACTTATTCGGCGCTGAGAGCACGTCGGTAACGCCCTAAAGCCAGTAGTGGGAAATAATGACGATAGAGAACGTAACCTATATAGAAATCTCCCGGGAAGCCCGTTCCGGTATAATTTTTCTCTTCCCAGGTACCCTCTTCGGTCTGTTTCTCCAGGAGGTACTCTACTCCCCTTTTCGTAGCAGGATCGTCTATCTCGTCAGCGGCGATCAAACTAATTAGAGACCAGGCGGTTTGCGAAGGTGTACTCTCACCTTCGCCTGCTAGCTCGGGGTTTGAGTAAGACTCTACCGTCTCTCCCCAGCCTCCGTCATCGTTCTGATGTTCTTTTATCCACTCCACCGCCTTGCGGATATACGGCTTAGACATATCCTCGTCTAGTTCGGCCAGAGCTGGCAGGACCGATCCGGTTCCGTAAATATAATTTACACCCCAGCGACCGAACCAGGAACCGTCGTCGTTTTGCTTTTCCCGGATAAAATCATAGCCTCTCTTGACCGGTTCGTCGGATAGATCAAATCCCAATCTTCCCATCATTTCGAGTATGTGGGCAGTAACATCTACGGTAGGAGGATCGATTATCGCCCCAAAGTCGGCAAACGGTATTTCGTAAAGCAGCTCATTATCGTTGTCTACGTCGAAAGCCCCCCAGCCACCGTTGGAAGATTGCATGGCTAACAACCACTGGACACCCCTATCAATTGCCTCCATCTTATCCTGCTTGCGTCGGGACAACTCTATTTCGTCGAGAGCGATTATAACTTCCGCGGTGTCGTCGGTATCGGGGTAGTTTTCGTTTGCAAATTCAAACGCCCAGCCTCCGGGCTCAACGTCTTCCACGTCTATAGCCCAGTCCCCCTTTTCTCTTATTTCCTGGTCCAACAACCATCTACCCGCCCTGTCCAGGCGTTCGTGATCCGGACGAACACCGGATTCGACAAGGGAGATAATCCCCCAAGCGGTGTCCCAGCCCGGAGAAACGCAGGCCTGGAGCTTCCATTCGTCTCCTTCTTCTTTGGAAAAAGAACCAAGGCCCTCGATTCCTTTTCTCATGACAGGATCATCCAGGTCATAGCCCAGAATGTAAAGAGCAAGTAAAGAGTAGACCCAGGGTGGTTGAATACCACCCCAGCTCCCGTCAGCTTCCTGTCGTTCAAGTATCCACTCTTCGCATTTTTTTATTGCAGTCTCTCTACCCGGTTGCCAGGGTAATTTATGATAGTATTTCAGCGCATCGTCAGCTATCTGGAATAATTTACCCCAGGAGAAGAGCGAATACGTCTCAGAGTCTTCGTCAACAGAACCGTCCCAGTCCTTCGGGAACAATTCCGACATTTGTTTTTCCTCCGGTAGTTCGTGGACAGGCCGCTTACTCATTACTATTAACAGAGGTACGATCGTCCCTCTAGCCCAGGAAGCGAATTCGTATATATTTATCGGAAACCAATCGGGAAAGAATATTAACTCAGGGGGCATGGCCGGCACCTCATCCCAATCCCATATTCCGAACAGGCTAAGCCAGATCTTCGTGAACACTCTTGTTTCAGGTATCCCACCCCGGTCCATTATAAATTCTCTGGCTTTTGTCAGTTCTTCTCCATTTGCCGGTTCATCAGCGAGTCTGAGTGCAAAATAACATTCAACCGTCGTAGATAAATTTCCCTTTCCGTTGGGGAAAATATTCCAGGATCCGTCGTCAAGTTGCTTCCTTTTCAGGTAATTCACAATCTTTTCCCACTGCTCTTCTTCCTGGATCCCGAGAAATTCCGTAAGCATCAAGTGCTCAGCTTCCATCGTTGCGTTGCTCTTGAAATCCCCCTGCCAATATCCCTCTTCTTCCTGTATCTCAAAAAGATAATCCTGTGCGTTAGTTATTACCTTATCTAACTTGCCACGTGTCTCGATCTTTTCCAAAACAATTTACCTCCAGTATCAGCTTATCCACCTAAATGGAATAAATTCTTCCGTAATCAATACTTTAATAACCCGAATTTCAATTAATAATTAGAATAACGGAGAGAAATTTCAAGTTATTTGGATTGACAACCTTTTCCTTTTTACTTGTCCGAACTTAACTTTAGGGACCTCATTCTTTCTCGTTCCTTTCCCACTATATTAAATCCAGGCGGAAATTCAGAAAAGGCAACTTGATTTTATTTTCTAAACCCAATTTT
>JBDGQU010000191.1:0-1136 GCA_042218715.1 Bipolaricaulia bacterium
GAGGAGTCGCCCCTCCATTCCTCCCGCTACGGTAATTATCTGCCCCGTAATGTGGCCTGCAAGTTTATGAGAGGAGAGAAACACAATGCTTCTCGCCATGTCCTCTGGTTCTCCAATGGACCGAAGCGATCTCGTTTGGAAGGTCTGCCTCACTGAGTCAGGATCGTGGAGTTCCGGTTCTGCCATCTCCGTTTTCGTCCACCCCGGACAGACCGCATTAACTCTCCCTTCCGGTGCTATTCGGACGATCTCGTTCTTTAAAGACCTGGTTAGGCCATAGGTAATCGCTGCTTTTGCGGCAGAGTAATCGGCGTGGTTCTCTTCCCCGAAAACGGCCGCCGTAGACCCCACTATAACCAACGAAGCCCTGTCGATATCAGAGTTTTGAAGGATTCGAAAGTACTCTCTACTACAGAGGAATACGGAAGTTTGGTCAGTGGTTATGGTATTTTGCCAGCGTTTCAGAGACATGTTCCGAATTGGTACTTCCTCCTCGGGCCAGATTCCAGCGTTGGCTACCAGCGCTTCCGGTGGTCCGAGGCCGGTCTTCACTTCGTCGAACAGTTTCTCGGTTTCGTCCGGGTCCGTCAAGTCGGCTTTATGAGTGGTGCATTCTACCGGAAGTTCTCGAGCCAGTTTTTCGACACGTCCCATCCGAGTGTGACCGTGGAGAGCCAATTTAGCGCCCTCGCTGGCGAACTCACGTGCCGTAGCACCTCCGATTCCGCCCGAAGCTCCTGTTATAACGACAACCTTGTCCTCCAACCCTGTATCCATCTTTTCACCTCCGGTCTAATCTTTTATTTTTTCAACTCTTTTTTAGCACTATTCGTCAGAAAAATACCTTCACCACCACAGATTACATAGTCAGACACAGTTTCAGCCAAGTCCCATAAAACTGCCTGGGATTTAGAACAATGGAAAGTCCCTTCCGTCAATTCATTTCGATCAATTAGCTCGTTTAACTTACTCATCATTTTTCACCCGGTCTATGCTTTTGAAAAGGAATTGTGAAATTCTACTTAAGTTTCGTAAATTAGTAAATTAACTCGGACCGAAGAAGTGTGAATAATTATTGAACAACTATTCATCAACTGGCGTTTTGTCCCTTGCTTATTTCTCCATTTTTCCTATAA
>JBDGQU010000192.1:0-29669 GCA_042218715.1 Bipolaricaulia bacterium
AGGTGGAGCCGGCGAGTGGATTCGAACCACCGACTAACTGATTACGAATCAGCCGCTCTACCGCTGAGCTACGCCGGCGTCTGGAAAAAATTATATTGCCCGGACCTTTTCCTTGCAACTCGTGGGGTTGCCGGTGATTGTAGTCTTATTTTCCAGTCAACTGAGGAGTTTAAAGAAGTCCAGGATCAATTTGTTTAGGTAGTAGACCCCGGCTATAGTGACGGGATAGAGAATTACTATTGAGATTAGTACGGGCAGATAACCGAGATTTGGACTCGTCTCGCGATCGTAGAGCTTCTTATATTTATCGATTGATCGGTCGAATTCCCAGTCCCTGATAACGTTTATGTAGCTTACGAAGCTTGATTCGGTGATTTCGTCGGGAAGTTGAGAGAATACTTTATAGGGAGAATCATCTAGTAGTCGCTCTCGCAAAAAGAAGAATACTCGACCGAGGGCGAGGACGTAAATTATTAGCCAGCCAGTCCCGCCGCCCGAGCCGGCCAGGTTAAACAATCCGTGAGTAAGAATTGCCACGACCAAGCCCCAGCCTATAAGTTTAAGCCTTTTCTGGCTTCCTTGGGTAAACCGGGCCCGACCGAGAAAGTAACCGCTGACCGAGTTGATTAGTACGTGACCTGGGAAGGCTCGTTGCCAGGTAATAAACTGGAATGCCCTTGCGGCTTCCCCTCCTGCTTTGCCTATGTGGGGCAGGGTTTGAGAGAATATGTAGGAAAAGTCCTCGTAGGCGCCGAAGCCGGCACCTATCATTCCCATGTAAAGCATTCCGTCGAACCCTTTGGAGAAATCCTCGAAGTCGAAGTTCCAAACGAGCAGGAAGAAAACAGCTAGTTTCGCTATTTCTTCGGGGATTGCTGCTTTGACGAAAGAGTCGAACACCCTGGATAGAAACCCTCCCGTGAAACTGTCTCCTGAAAACCCCGGGAAGGCAGCGTGGATCGTTGTGATTAAAATTATTGCCAGCACTCCGCCGGTAAACGCTATCCCCACGTTTATCAGTGACTCTCTTCTATACTTGTCACTGAAGTACAAAATTCCCGCGTATATCAACGAAAGAAACCAGCCTAAATAGATCGAGCGAAAAAACAAGGCCATGTTGTCCTCCAGGTGTTAAGTCTAATTGCTGGATGGAACGAAGCAAATTGTTCAATAAGAGACAGGAATTTTTGACGGATCTAGATATGAGAAGCTATTCTTCGCTCGTCCCCCGTGTGACTGCAGGGATGAATTGAGCAGTAAATGCTGAGGTCGGTTTCTTCGTCTAATGCGTCCTTGATTTTACTGACTATCTCGTCCGATTCGTTAAGTTCAGTTTCCGGATCCAGCTCGAGGTCGAAATCCACGTGAACCGAGTGGGGACCTATGTATTCTCCGATCATGTCGTGGACGCCAAGCACCTCATCGTGGGATAGAACTACTTCTCTTAATCGATCGTAAAATTCTTCGTTCGGTGATTCTCCTATCAGCGTGCTTATGTTTTCCCTTATTAATAAGACCGCGTCGAACGAGATTATTAGTGCTATGATGATCGTCGCTATTGGATCCCCTATATTGAGACCAAAAAAGTATATTAGTCCTAATCCGATCATGCTGGCGATAAGTGATAGGGCGTCGTTGATGGTGTCGAATAGCTCTGTCTTAATACTTATTTCTCTGCCTTTACCGTACTTGAGCAGGTAAGGAAGGGGGACGAGATTTAGCAGAAATGCTCCTATCAGAACGTAAAATGCCCACTGAAGATTTGCCGTGATTACGGTCGGATTTAGTAGTTTGACCACCGATTCTTCGATTAGCTGGTAACTGGTGACGACTATAAATACTATTGCCACTATAAGAGAGGCGACGCTCTGAAGCCTTCGATGGCCGAAGGGGTGTTCTCTGTCCCCTCCTTTTTCACTTATTTTCACACTTGCAAGGGTCACGAGCACAGTTACGATGTCCGTGACGTTGTTTAGCGCTTCCCCCAGGAGAAACAAAAGACCTGTAGAGAAAAATACTATCAGCTTTGCAACGGCGATTACGATTCTGGTGCTTAGAGTTAGCAGCAGGATAAAGCTTTTGTTGGCCGTTTTGCCGTTCATATCGTTGATTGTATTTTCTGAGTTTAACGATTCAACTTTTACTGGTTAAGTTTATCGGGAGTTGGAGAGTTATTGTGACAGAGTTTTGGCGAGCTCGTACAGCTCCATGTCGATCTCTTTTTTGTTGGATAGGACGTCCGAGTAATCGACGGTCTCTATATTATGGCCGTGAAGTCCCAACATTACCCCGTTTTCCTCGTTGGCCAGGGAGCTTACAGCCTCCGCACCGAGACGAGAAGCTATTCCCCTGTCGTAAGCCGAAGGGTTTCCACCTCGTTGCATGTGCCCAAGTACCGTTACTCGCACCTCAAATCCTATCTGTTCCTTAAGATGCTGGCCTACGTGATGGGCGGCCGACCCTTCTTTGTAAATCCCCTCAGCTACCACGACTATCATATGCTGCTTTCCCCTTTTGTAACCGTCGTAGATTTCTTTGGCAACTTTCTCCAGGTCGTATTCTACTTCCGGAATGAGGATTACTTCGGCTCCACCACCAAGGCCTCCCATTAGGGCTATATACCCCGAATCCCTTCCCATTACTTCTACTATAAATGTCCGTTCCAGAGCAGAAGCGGTCGTCCTGATCCTATCTATCGATTCTACGACAGTGTTTAGAGCGGTATCGACGCCAATAGTCATATCGGTCCCGAATATGTCGTTGTCTATTGTCGCGGGAATGCAGACGGTGGGAATACCTTCCTGGTTTAGAGCGTTAGCCCCCCGAAGCGTGCCGTCTCCTCCGATAACGACTAGACCCTCTATCCCTTCCCGGTTTAGGTTTCTAATCGCTTTGCTTCGCTCTTTCTTCTTTTTGAATTCCGGGGCTCTCTTACTCCTTAATATAGTTCCTCCCTCTTCGATTATTCCACTAACGTCCTTTAGATCGAATTCGGTAAAATCTGCAGTCAGGCATCCTTTATAGCCGCTGTTTATCCCAACTATATCGAGCCCCATTGCTTTTCCCTTACGGACTACAGCCCTAATAGCGGCGTTCATACCGGGAGAATCTCCACCGCTGGTTAGTACTCCGATTTTTTTCATATAGTTCCCACCTTTGTTGACCTCAGCGTGGCTTTTATTTGCTGGATCCATTCAAGCATGAGTCGGGTAATTAGAAAGTTATTTTTCACGTGATCTTTCCCGTTCTGTCCTATCTTCTCTCTGAGGCTTTCATCCTCGATAATCGTTACTATCTTTTCTGCGAAATCCTCGTAATCGGTCGGATTGCAGAGGTATCCGGTCTCCCCGTCAATGACCTGGAGGGGAATTCCACCCACGTCGGAAGCCACTACGGGAGTTGATTTCCAGAGTGCTTCGGTAACAGTGAGCCCAAATCCTTCTCTCAGGGACTTCTGAATTATCACATCTGACTGCGACTGAATAGCGTTGACAAGCAGTTCGCTCTGTTTATTAATGATATAGACGTCTTCCATCCCTTTAACCTCTTTTTTAAGATCCTGGAAAATCACCTGGCCTTCAGGATCGTCACTGGCCGGCGCACCTAATAGCACGAGCTGGACGTCAATGGATTCTTTTAATTTCTTAAAGACTTCCAGTACGCCTTTAGGGTCCTTCCATTTATCAAACCGGGAAACCTGACTGATTAGGTGCCGGTCCGGGTCTACTCCGTGGTCTTCGAGAATATCTTTCTGGCGGGAAGGATCCATTTCCATATTTTTAGTCGACATTGGATCAATTGCGGGAGCAATGAGGGATTTATCGTTTGGGAGATCGCTCTGGGCAAACTTATCAACCGAAAATACAGTGTTGTCGTAGCGGAGGATAAATTTCTTTATGTAGTCCCAGGCTTCTTTGTTGGGCTCTGAGAGGTCAATATGACATCGCCAGATCCACGGCTGCCGTTTTGGGTAAAAGCTTATTAAGGGTAAGGGCTGAGGATCGTGGACTATCAAAACGTCGTGTTTAATGTGAGTGAATCGAGAGAAGAGCTCGTTTATTCCCGTATATATTTCCTTTTCGTGTTTATTTATCATCACGTCTTCTCCCTGGAGAGCATTGTGCCACTTCTTGGTTATCGGGAAGAATTCCGGAGTGCCGTGTATGACCCTCCAGCCGTACTCGAGACCCAGGTCGTTCATTAGTGGAACAGTGGTCCAGAGCATTTCGGCAACGCCGCCTCCGGTAAAGGTGGAATTGACGTTCAGGATTCTCTTGCCTCTCAGAGGAGTACTTTCTTTGAATAATGTTGCGATGACTTTGTCTCCTACTATATCTCGGTAGTCTTCAAGCTTCCTTCCATCCATGAACTAGTTAAAACCCTCCAGTTAGTTATTGAACCTAAGGTATGTATAAACCTATTAGTTGTTAAATTGTATATTAGGCTTCTTCTGGGTACGTAAACCTAATTACCCCCGCGGTCGACATTTGAAACTTCTCGTAGAAAAAACAATTGTTATTCTTTAGAAGGTTACTAAATTATCTCTTACGGTGCAAAATTTCTTCCTGAAAGTTGCCCTAAACCTCGTCCGAATTGATATCAATTAGAAGCAAAAATTTCGTCTATTTTTGCAAGGAAGTCTGAGACTTCTTCAGGGTCCTGTAATCTGTACTGAGCTTCCGTCTCGACTTCTTCATCCTTGTTTACGATAATGGGGATGCCGGAATTCTGATCTCTAAGAATCCGAAAAGCGTCTTCGTCCGTAGTATCGTCTCCTAAGTAAATCGTGGGCATTTCACCACATCTTTCTTGAAGTAGTCTTACTGCGTCACCTTTATTCCAGTTACTGGGACGAACTTCTAATAGCTCTGCACCCTTGATTACTTCCAGATCGGGCATCGAATGCTCCTCCCAGATCCTGTAGAATTGCTTTTTTATTTCTTCCTTATCGCCGTCGTACTTTCTGTAGTGAATTGCCAGTCCGAATGACTTATCTTCGATGATTATCCCTTCTTTCCCCCCGACAGTTTTTTGTAAGTCGTCTTTCAGGGCGGCTACTACTCGATGCATTTCCTCGCTTGGTTCAAGTTCGTGGTGGGTCCCGTCTTCAAACCTTATCTTTAACCCGTGATTACCGGCAAGTGTGGTATTTTTCAAGGGAACCAATTCTTCCAATTCGTGAAAGCTCCGCCCGCTTATCACCGCAAGGTGTAGTCTTTCCAGGGTTGCAAGTTTTGTGAGAAGTTCCTTGATTTCCCCGGGCAAGCTTGTTTCACTTGGAGAACCGGTGAAGTTAACCAGAGTCCCGTCGAAATCGGTACAGAGTAACAATCCGCCGGAACCGGAAATATTTCGGGCTAGGTTATCCAAGAATTCCTGGTTTAAGGGGCTTATGAGGCGCATCAGGAACTTCCGTGAGTGCTGAGTTCCCATTCATCCAGGAATTTATCTCGCCACCAGTGGACGTCCATTTGGTTGAGCTTGCTTCTCATTTTTGAAAATTTCTGTTTCTGTACCTCTTCCGATGTATTAATTGCCTGGTGTAAGGCGTCGGCTACTTCCTCGGGATTGTAGGGGTTTACCTTAATTGCCTCCATTAGGGTTTCTGCCGCGCCGGCAAATTCGGATAAAATTAACATCCCCTTGTCTCTTGTAGATACGTACTCTTTGGCTACCAGGTTCATCCCGTCTATTAGGGGGGTGAGAAGTCCTATGTCGGCAGCTATGTAGTAAGGAATTAGCTCTTCTTGAGGTAAGTGTTGATAGAAATACCGTATTGGTACCCAGGTCTCACCTCTCAGTTCTCCGTTAATCTGGCTAATTAGCCGCTCTATTTTTTCTCGCATGTCCTTGTATTCCTGGACCTTGGACCTACTAGGTGAAATTCTTTCGATGAAGCTTACCTCGCCTCTGTACTGGGGATATTTGTCGAAAAAGGTACTTATGGCCCTCATTCTTCTGTCAATGCCTTTCGTGTAATCGAGCCTGTCTACCCCCAAAACCAGAATAGAGCAGCAAAAATCTTCTTTTAGTTGTTTGGCCTTTTTTACCCGTTCCTTGTTTCTGGAAAAGAAATCCGTGTCAATGCCGAGAGGTATGGCTTTTACTGTAGCTTTTTCGGTACCCTTTCGGGCGATGTTTTCTCCCCTGTTAGCCGCACCTCCGAGTTTGAAAACCGTATCGAGAAAGTTGTGAACGAGCCAGGGTGTATGGAAACCAATGAAATCCGAGCCCAGCATCCCTTCGACTATTTCCTGTTTCCAGGGGATTATTCCAAACGTCTCCCAGGGCGGCCAGGGTATATGCCAGAAAAGGGCGATCTCCGCTTGCGATTCCTCTTCTCGAACCATCCTGGGAACGAGGGCGAGTTGGTAGTCGTGAACCCAGATCCTGTCCCCGGGTTGGTATTCTTCCAGGACACTCTCTGCAAAGCGCCTGTTTACTTTTTTATAGGTCTCCCAGTGTTCTTTGTTGAAGTTTGCTTTGTGAGGAAAGGAGTGACAAATAGGCCACAGGGTGGAATTGGAAAGGCCGTAATAATACCCGTTTATTTCGTCCCGGGATAGTTCTAGCCTTTTCAAAGTATAGCCGACTTCCTCGTCCGGGACTACAACTTTGTTTTCGTCGTTCGAAGCTTCGAAATCAGCCTCTCCACTTCCCCAGGCTATCCATAGGTTGTTTGATTCTTTCATCAGGGGATCCAGACCTGTTGTCAGTCCGCCGGCCCGCTTTTTGAGGACAATATCTCCGTCACTATGTATGTGTTGATAGGGTTCACTGTTTGAGACTACAAGAAGTCGTCTGGAATTATCTTTTACAGTCAAAATGATCACCCTGGGGTCTCTTTTCTATTCCCTCAAAATCAGGATAGTGCAAGAAATTAGGTTTTGCAAAATTTAAATTAGTAAGGACTGTTAAGCTTAACCGAAGTTGTCGGATCCTCAACCGTAAAGAGATCGTTGGTGTGGCTGTTGACTCAGAGGGGTGGTTATTTTTGTTTGGATTGTGCGAGGCCCTTACGTAGTTTCCGGGCCGCCTGTTCCGGACTAACTACGTTTATGAAGTTACCGCTTCCCCTTTCGAACCCTGCTGGAGTGGTCAATCTAGGAATTATTTCAAGGTGCCAGTGATAGGCTTCGGTTAAATCCTTGTAATCTTCTGAACCTCCAGCAGGCCCCGTATGGATTGAATAATTGTAAGGAATGTAGCCCCCAAATTCCTCTCCCAAGGCGCTGAGAGTTCGTTTCAGCATGGATGCCAGCAGGTTGGTTTCGACTGCCCCTTGTTCAGCAAAATTACTCCCGTGGTTCCTGGGATATATGTGTGTTTCGTAAGGGAAACGGGCTCCAAACGGGATAAAAGCTACAAATTCGTCGTTTTCCGAGACGATTCTTTCCTCTTCCTTCCTTTCAGCTTCCAGCAAGCGACAGTAAAGACAGCTACCTTTTTTCTCGAAAAAATGACGTGCCTCTCGATACTCCGTTTCAAGTAACTTAGGTACAAAAGACGTGGCCATAATCTGGCTGTGAGGATGGCTCAATGAAGCTCCAGCTTTCTTACCCTGGTTTCTGAATACACTTACGTATTCGATTTCCGGGCCCTCGGACAGCGCTCTTGTCCGTTCGATGTAAGTCTGGATCACTAATTCTAACTTTTCAACTTCCAGCTCGGTTAAACTCTCGATATGTTTTGGTGTTTCCGCTACTACTTCGTGGTAGCCAAAGCCCCCCTTGGACTTGAATAAATCGCTCTCTATGACAGCTGTAGTTCCATCCTGGTCCAGAGCCGGAAACTTGTTCGAAAAAACCCTGACCTCCCAGTCGGATTCGCCGGGTTCCTTACCCCTCCTTATAGCGTATATTTCGGGAGGAGTTGCAGTTTCGTTTCCCGGACAAAACGGGCAGTCCGAATTATTTTTCTCTTCGCTTTCCCTCGTTACCTGTGAAAAATCAAACGGTCTCTCGCTCCTCGTAGAAGCAATTATAGACCACTCATCTTTTGTGACTTCTTTTCTAATTTCTACCATTCTCCCTCCAGGATTTGACTGTTGGATGGTAAAAGCCCCTGCTTCCTGGCCTCAAAGCTACCTACGCGTTTATTATACTTAAAAGTATACTCTATCTCTTGGTAGTTCAACTCTGAATAACTAGTTTGAGCAGCTGTTCGGATTTCGGGTTTAAGAGCCAGATCACGGTGACCCGTCTCCTTCGTTGTTGTTTTGACTATTATCGGTACAATATTACGGAATGAAATTACCGGGTTTTCACCTGGGAGGCGGAATTTATGATGGATAACGAAGTACTTAAGGCTATCAGAGAGCGGAAGATGGTTTTCAAGTTTAAGGACGAACCCGTTGAAGAAGAAAAGCTGAACGCGGTATTACAGGCTGGGTACTGGTCGGAAAGTTTCGGAAGTTGTGAGCCCTGGCAGTTCGTGGTTATAGAGGAGCCGGAGTTAAAGCGCAACCTTTACGAATTAACAAAACGGGTCACGATCTATACGGCCGGAATAAAGAACGCACCTATAACCATCGCGATAGCCATTACAGGTTGTGGGACGAGCCACTTCATAGAGGAAGGGGCGGTTGCCGCACATAACATGGCACTGGCCGCGCATAGTATGGGGCTGGGAGCGTACTGGCTGGACGTGTACGATTTGGAGAACAAGGAAAATTCGGTCGAGGCGGAGGCAAGGAAGTTACTCGGTTTACCGGATGACGTCAGGTTAACCTATTTACTTCCTCTTGGTCACTCCGATCAACAGAGAGGGAAGACTAAAGCCAAGTTTGAAGACGTGGTTCATTACAATAAATACGGTAATGAGTAAAATATGAGTGTTACCGAAAATAATTAAACCCCATCGAGTTCTTTCCCGATGGGGTTTTTGACCATTTGATTAGGTTCCGAATAATCTATCCCCCGCGTCTCCAAGTCCGGGATGAATGTATCCCTCTTCATCTAGTCTGTCATCCACTGCCGCCGTGTAGATGGGAACGTTGGGATGCTCTTCCGAGAAATTTTCGACTCCTTCCGGAGCGGCGACGAGGCAAAGGAACTGAACGTTTTCTCCTCCCTCACCTTTTACCAATCTGACACCGGCTTTTGCCGTACCGCCCGTTGCTAACATCGGGTCGACTACGATTATTTGAAACTCGCTTAACGGTTGAGGGAGTTTTTTGTAGTACTCTACTGGTTCAAGGGATTCATGGTCCCTATAGAGACCGATGTGTCCCACTTTTGCCTTAGGTAAAAGATTTAGTACACCCTCCAACATACCTACTCCTGCTCTAAGGATCGGAACCAGGGCTACTTTGGTGTCTAGTGTTTGAGAGGTCGTCTTTTCCAGCGGTGTTTCGACCTCCGTTTCTGTTAGAGGATAGTTCCTCGTAATTTCGTAGACCATTAACGTCGTTAGCTCTTCTAAAATTAACCGAAAGTCCTGATTATCCGTGTTCTTGTTCCGGAGATAAGTCAGTTTATTTTGAATTAAGGGATGTCTCACTACGTTTAGATTTTGTCCTTCCATGAGCTTTATAAAACCTCCAGGTTTGTCAGTACATCTTCTAAATCGGGGGAACCGAGCTCCTGCAGTTCGTAGGTTACCCGGGTAGTTGGCACGTCGAAATCAATTAACCGACGGAGATCAATTGGAGTACCAATCACTACGCCCTCCGGCGAGCAGTTTTTAATGGTCTCGCTTAAGTCCTTTATCTGATCCTTTCCGTAACCCATTGCCGGTAAGAGTTCCGGGATATGAGGGTAAGTTGCAAACGTCTCCTTTAGTGAGCCCACTGCGTGAGGTTCCGGATCTATTAACTCCCGGGCACCGTACTTCCTTGCGGCCAACGTACCAGCCCCCAGGTCCATTTCCCCATGAGTTACTGTAGGACCGTCCTCGATGACCAGGACCCGGTTGCCGGAAATAACGGAAGAATCTTCGACAGTGATGGGGGAGCTTGCTTCAATTATTCCCGCGTCTTTATTGAGTTCTTTCACACTTCTCCGAACTTCGTTTACCTGATCCGGAGTTGCCGTCTCAACTTTGTTGATAACTACCAGGTCAGCCATCCTTATACTTACATTTCCGGGATAATAAGTCCTTTCATGGCCCGCACGCAACGGATCAGCCATTACTATACTGAAATCAGCCTCGTAAAACGAAAAGTCGTTATTCCCTCCGTCCCAAACTATAACGTCAGCCTCTTGCTCGGCCTGACGAAGTATTTCTTCGTAATCCACTCCGGCGAAAACCAGGTTCCCCCGGTCGATATGGGGTTCGTATTCCTCTCTTTCCTCTATCGTACAGTCGTACTTGTCCATATCGGCGTAGGTTTCAAACCGTTGAGCTTTTTGAGCTACGAGGTCTCCGTAAGGCATCGGGTGTCTTATTACGGCAACACGTTTCCCCATATTTCGCAGGATATCCGTGACGCGTCTGGTCGTTTGACTCTTTCCCGATCCCGTTCTAACTGCGGTTATGGAAATTAGAGGCTTCGAGGACTTCAGGGCCGTATGTTCTGGACTTAGCAGCTTGAAATCGGCTCCCGCGGCGTTGACCAGTGAGGCCCTCTCCATTACGTATTGGTGCGGTACGTCACTGTAGGAGAATACGACCTCGTCGACTTCCTTTTCCTCTATTAGTTTGGGCAAATCTTCTTCAGCTTCGATCGGAATACCTTCCGGGTAAAGATCTCCTGCCAATTCCGGTGGGTATTGTCTCCCCGTAATGTCCGGGATTTGGGCTGCGGTAAAGGCAACTACACGGACGTCATCATTGCCCCGGAAGTAAGTGTTGAAATTATGAAAATCTCTTCCGGCTGCGCCCATTATTATAATTTTTTTCAATATAACCCCTCCTGAAAGAATTTTCTCAACCAGTGAGCTTATTAAAATAGGATAGAGGGTTTCGTCCTTTTGTGCAATCTTTTTGACTGATTGTTAGTGACTGTATCCCCGGAAAGGCCGGAGAAGTGAGGTGGATTCCAGTTTTAGTAGTAGATTGTTTGAACTAAGGTTTCCGCTCCGATAAACTAATAGGCTAACATGCATTGGGGGTAGCTAAAATAAAAAATGGATTGTTTTATTACTGACGTGGATAATACGATAGCTGATACCAGAAATAGATTGCGTCGTTCACTGGCGGAAATCAAAAGGGAAGAGGTGTTCGCCGAGACGGCTGATCGATTTGGAGGGTTCGAGGATTATCTTGACGGCGAGGAAGAAGAGGCTTTCTGGAATCTCTTTTTGTCGGACAAATTTCTTCATATGGACGAGCCGGCGCCCGGCGCCGCTGAGTTTCTCCGGAAACTAAAGAGTGAAGGAGTAAGTATAGTATATCTCACGGGGCGGCACGAAGGAAATGGAAGTTCGATGAAGTCCGGCACCGAAACTTGGCTGGAGGAGCACGGCTTTCCGTCTCCCAATCATGCGAAGGTAAGTCTATTCATGAAGCCCCTGAGGAAGATGGATGACAAGGAGTTCAAGCTGGCTAAGTTGCAGGAGGAATTTTCGGTGAAGTCGGAGTCGGGAGAAGCGATAGGTGTTGGTGATCACCCCAACGATGCATTAGTATATAGCCGAGTCGGGGTACGGCCGATTTTACTAAATTGGCTGGGTATGTTTACAAACCAGGAGCTACTGAACTCAGCTTCGGAAGTAACGGTAGTCGAAGATTGGCAGGAGCTGGAGACAAAACTTTATAGTTTTTGAAACCATACTAAATGAACCTACGAAAAGCACTATTTAAGATAGTTACATACGTAGTCTTACTTGTACTCGTTCTGATCGTTCTTCTTCCGTTTTACTGGATGGTAACCACCTCGTTTAAGCCCCCGGGTGAGGTAAATGTAGTTCCGCCAAAATGGATACCCAGCGAACTTCACTGGCAGAATTACCTAAAGGCCTGGAATGCCGCCCCGTTCAACAGGTATTTCATTAACTCGTTTTTTGTCTCAATAATGACGACCATTGGCGAGGTCGTTACTACCATACTTGCAGCCTACGCTTTCGCAAAAATGGATTTTTTTGGCAAGCGAGCCCTATTTTTAGGCTTGCTTGGATTGATGATGTTTCCGGGTCAACTCCGATTGATCCCTAACTTCATGCTTGCCAGCAACCTGGGCTGGACGGATACCTACCAGATACTGATCATCCCCTGGATTGCCTCGATATTCGGGATTTTTCTTCTTCGTCAGTACTTCAAGACTATTCCGGACGAACTATGGGATGCGGCCCAGCTAGACGGCTGCAGCAGGTTCAGGTTTCTTTGGAAAGTGGTAGTTCCGCTGTCTAAACCAGGAATAATTACCGTAGCCCTGTTCAAATTCGTCGGTAGCTGGAACGCTTTTCTCTGGGTATTGATTATGACAAATAAGCCAAGTATGAGAACAATTCCCGTAGGGTTGGCCGTCTTTCGGTCCGAAGCCGGGACCCATTTTGCCGAACTCATGGCGGCTTCCACGATGGCAGTCATGCCAATATTGATTATATTCTTCTTTGCTCAAAAACAATTCATTCAGGGAGTAGCCCGTAGTGGAATAAAGTGAGATCGCCGGAGGTGATAGCCAAGGATTTAATAAGTTGATTTATGATGGTTGGTATCACTCGAACCCAATGTGCCAAACGGAGGTGCAGCAATGTCAAAGAAGTTTGTTGTCGCTCTCGTCACTTTAAGTCTTGTGGTGGGTATAAGCCTGTTCGCGCTCGGGCAGACGGAGATTACTTTCTGGCATGCGATGCACAGGGAGCATAAGGAGGCCCTCGAACATATCACTGCCCAGTTTGAAGAGGCTCATCCGGATATAAAAGTAAAATTGGTAGATCAAGGAGGCTATGGGGAGTTAAGTCAGAAGTTAACTACTTCCGCAGCAGCGGGAAAGCTTCCCACTGCTTCGCAACAGTACGAGGATTGGACAATTCAGTACGTGAATGCCGGTCTGATGGAGGGTTTGGATAACGTAATAAGCCAGAAAACCGTCAATAACTTCCCCGATGCTCTAGTTGATTCCTGTACTTTTTACGGGGATATGTATACGTTGCCGTTCAACAAAAGTGCCATGGTTCTGTTTTACAATACGGACCTGATTGAAAAACCGCCTGAGACTTGGGACGAGCTTCTCTCTATGGCGAAAGAGCTGACCGTTGATAAGGATGGGGACGGAAAGATGGATCAATACGGTTTCGGGCTGCGTCCGACCCCGGAACTGTTCTCTCTGTTCCATCATCAAGCCGGAGGGAAATTCCTTAGTGGCGACAAGTCTGAACTGTTGATCGATTCAGAGGAAGGGGTTAAAGCACTTAACTATCTTGCAAATCTCAGGGAATATAGTCTCTATCAGACGGGTTACTTGAGCGGTCCTTTTGGTTCAGGAAAGGTAGCAATGTATATTGGTTCTTCTGCAGGGGCGCCCTACGTAGCCTCGGCGAGTAAAGGTAATCACGGATGGAATACCGCTCCCCTTCCCGACGGACCTGCTAACGGGGATTCGATGATTCAGGGAACAAACGTAGGTGTGTTCAAAGTAGGAAACACTAAGAAAGAGATAGAGGCCGGCTTGAAATTTATCCAGTTCCTGACGAAGGACAAGTGGACGATCTACTGGGCAAAGAAAACTGGTTATATTCCGGTCACCTCAAGTGCTCTGAATTCGGATGAATGGACGTCCTTCCTTGAAGAGAATCCCAAACGGAAAGCCTCCACTCAGATGATGAAAGAAGGTTTCGTGTATCCCCATCATCCTGATTGGTACTCGGTTAGGAATATCTTCGGGAGTATACTCGAAAAGACGATGCTCGGTAAAGGGAAACCCAAAGCATTGCTGGAGGAAGGAGCGAAAAAGTTTGAGGAAAAGTACGCGAAATAATTTGAAGAATGGCGGGGAGCTAGCTGCCCCCGCCATTTTAATTGGAGGTTACTTTGATCAAAGATTTTCCATTTAGTATAGGTGCAACGTCGCTTACCTATCCAAATCTGGGCCTCGTAGAAAACGTACGGCGGACGTCTGACGAGTTCGATTTGGTGGAACTTACACTTGAGTACCCGAGAAACTTGCCGCTTCGGAAAGAAACGATAGATGAATTAAACGAACTAAGAGAAGAGAAAGGCTTTAACTATTCCATTCATCTTCCCTTGAGTGTGAGGCTGGCGACGACTAATCCCCATCTCCGAAAGGCTTCCATTGACGTAGTTGCGGAAACTTACGAGAAAGCGGAGAGCCTCGATCCTCTATTGTACACGCTTCACGTAAGTCCGGTTTACTATCCGGGAGGGTCCCCCTTAACTCATCTATTTGAAATAAAGCAATTCGAGGACCAACTAGATAGAGCGAAAAAGTCCCTGAAAGAGCTTAAAAACAATCTCGATCCAGGAAAGATAGCTGTGGAGAACCTATTTACGGACTTGAGTAGGCTTCAGAAGTTCCTGGAGGCTGAGGGATTCAAGAGGTGTTTGGATATTGGCCACCTGGTAAAAAGGGGGGAGGACCCGATATTGCACTATTACGAAAATGCCAGCTCTATTGTCAATCTCCATCTTCACGGAGTTATAGATGGGACTGATCACCAACAGTTAGAACAGGACTCCGAGGATTTAAATTTGGTGGGACTTCTGGAGGCCCTGAAGGATAGAAACTACGATGGACCGATAGTTCTGGAACAGTTTAAGCCGGACCACTTGAGTCGGTCCCTGGAGACCGTGGCTTCGGCCTGGGAAGAAGTTCGGGTAGATTAAACCTAACTATTGAGGTAAAGGCGACATGAGTAACATGTTCGAAAAATTTAGTGGATTTATTGGTTACAAAAACCGGAAGCTAAAGAAGTTGAGCTTCTGGAAGGAGACTTTCTGGGCTTACGTATACCTTCTGCCCACTCTGATCGTGCTGGGAACTTTCTCCCTCTGGCCGTTGATCAGGTCATTCAAGATTAGCCTGTTTGACTGGAACGTCCTTCGTAACACGGGGACTTTCGTGGGGATTCAGAACTACGCCCAGTTGCTGACCGATCCCGAATTTGGAGCTGCTCTCTGGCACACTGTTTACTATGCTGTAGTAAGCACCCCTCTCACAATGATTATAGCCCTATTTATTGCTACATTACTAAATCAGAAGTTAAGATTAAGAGGCTGGTTCAGGACTGCATTCTTCCTCCCCTGGATAACGCCCATGGTTGCGGGAGCTTCCGTCTTCGTGTGGCTCTTTAACGCGGATTACGGCCTGGTTAATCATTTGCTTGGGTTCGTTGGTATGGGAGATCTACGCTGGCTCAACAGTCCTACGCTGGCAATTCCACTCTTAATAATATTTGGTGTCTGGAAATTTCTCGGCTTTCAGGTCGTTCTCTTCCTCGCGGGGTTGCAGAATATCCCCGAACACTATTACGAGGCGGCGAAGGTGGACGGTGCGAACAGGTTGCAGCTTTTCCGACACGTTACGCTCCCCTTGCTTACACCCACTACATTTTTCGTTTTGATAATTTCGATGATTGGTGCGTTTAAGGTCTTTACCCAGGTCTACGTCCTATGGTCCGGGACGGCGGGACCGCTTGATAGCGCTCAGACCATTGTAATGTTTTTCTTCCAGAAAGGGTTCAATAATTTTGAGTTCGGTTACGCATCCGCCGCTGCTTACATATTGTTCCTCATAGTTTTTGTTTTGACGGCTATCAATATGAGGTTGTCCAAACGTTGGGTCCACTACCAGTAAGCTGAACTAGTCGGAGACTGAAAACTTTTTTGCCAGCCGTTCCTCGACTACTCTGGGGACGAAGGTACTTACGTCCCCGCCCAGCTCTTTAACCTCTTTGACAATACTCGAGCTGAGAAAAGAATACTCTCCTGAAGTCATTAGAAAAACGGATTCTATGCTTGGTGCTAGATCTCTATTTGTAAGTGCCAGCTGAAATTCGTACTCGAAGTCGGAGTTTGCTCTGAGGCCTCGAACGATTGATTCTCTATCGTGAGACTTTGCGCAGTTGACCAGCAATCCGTCGAAGGTGATTACCTTGGAAACTTTTATTCCTTCTTCCTTCAGTGCTGCCTCTGCTAGTTCCTTTCTTTCCGCCGGGGAAAGTAGCGTCTCTTTCCTCGGATTTTCTACTATTCCCACTATTAAATCGTCGAAGATCTTATCAGCTCTTTCTATTATGTCCAGGTGCCCGTAAGTTATTGGGTCGAAGCTTCCCGGATAAAGTGCCTTTGGCATGTATAACTCTCCCTCCTGGTTTTTGATTTATTGTAGTCAAGTTGTTAATCGTTCACGGTTATTATACAGATGGGTTCTATCCAGCGAAAGCGGAGCTTTTATTTCTTTAGCCCTGTTGGCTCGTTCTGGTTGCCGCTTGCTTTCTCGAACCATCCCATAAATCAACTGGAAACCAGCGTGGAATTATCGGGGGGATCAGTCAAATTGTCCGGCTTGGTTATGATCGACTACGCGATTTCCACAACGTCCAACTGGAGTAAGTAGGTGGCGTATCGGCAGTCCGACAAAGTGTCACCAATCTCTTGCTGGCCCAGGTCTCTTCCAGGCGACCCCCCTCCTTATTTTCACGCGGAGGTGGATTCAATTATCTCGGGAACTTCATTAACAGGACCCGCTATATTAGTAGTTCCCAGCGGGAAGAATATAACTTGACACGCTTAAGGTATCGGTTTCTGCCATAGTGAGCAGAAAAAACCTCCTCTTTTTTCATCAGCCAGATCATTTTCCCGCCGCCAGGAAATATCCTCATTCTCGGCATCAGGGGAGATGAAAAGACATTCTTCGCTGGCCTGAAGTTTGTCTCTTTCGATTTGGTTTAACTTTTCCGGGGTGGTAAATTCGGCGTGATGAAATACTGACTCTTTTGACTTGGCCCTCTCTTTATACATTTCGCCCCATTCCGAATCAGCCGTTATGGTACCAATCAACACTTTTCCTTCAGGCTTTACTATCCGAAGCATTTCCTGAACGAATTCTTTTTTCTCCTCGTCCGGAATAAACTCGATCGTCGCCATGGAAAAAGCATTATCAAAACTTGCTTCGGGAAAGTCCAGGTCCTTTGCGTCCATCCGCTGAAAGCTTATCTCGAGATTCTCATCCAGCTTCTCAACCTTCTCCCGGGCCTTTTTTAGCATGGGGCGAGATACGTCCACACCCACTACTTCCAGGCCCTTTCGGGCCAGTTTGATGCTAAAATTTCCCGTCCCACAGCCCACATCAATGACTCCGGTTCCCGGTTCCGGAGTAAATAAGGAGAAAGCAAGCTCAGTTTCTACTTCGTCTACGAAATTACCGAGTTTGGTATCATACCAGGCTTCGTATTCAGCAACTTTTCCTTCGTCGAAAATCATCCAGTTCCCTCCGTTATTTAATATTATAATTTGACCGGGACAACCCTTTAAGTATAAACGTAATTTGCAATTCATTGAACCGTGTTCTCTTTCCCAACGCCGAGAGGATAACCTGGACTTGACTTGTCGTATTGACATCTGGGCCCCTCCTAGTCATGGCCGCACTCAGTACCGGGCACTCACGAACGAGGAATTTGGGCGCCCAATAATTTACCTACAATGTGGTGAGGTAGTTTGCCGAAGTCTATCCTTAATGGTTCTGAAAACTTGCAAGGCTCAATAGCAGTAGTTACACTAATATTGACCGATATTTCTAGAGTAATGGAGGATAAAAATTATCGTTAACTGGTTGACAACAGACTAAGTTTGAACCAGAATAAGCTCGATTAATGGGAGGTTTTCGTATGGCAGAAGTAAGGTTAAAGAATGTAACGAAGATGTTTGGCGATTTAACGGCGGTGGATAATGCCAATTTAACCATCGAAGACTCGGAGTTTATTGTCCTGGTTGGCCCTTCAGGTTGTGGCAAAACGACCACTCTTAGGTGTGTTGCAGGCCTGGAAGAGCCTACCGAAGGGGAGGTCTATATCGGCGATCAAGTTGTTAACGGCGTGCCCCCCAAAGACAGAGACATAGCAATGGTATTTCAAAATTACGCCCTCTATCCTCACATGGACGTCTACAACAACATCGCCTTCGGGCTTAAACTCCGAAAACTACCGAAAGACGAGATCGAGGAAAGAGTAAACAGGACGGCCGATTTACTGGGGATCCACGATAAGCTCGATTCGAAGCCGAAAGAACTATCCGGGGGACAACGACAGAGAGTGGCAGTGGGAAGAGCAATTGCCCGAAACCCAAAAGTGTTCCTGTTTGATGAACCGTTGTCCAACCTCGACGCCAAGCTCAGGGTTCAGATGCGGGCCGAACTCCAGGAACTCCACCATAACCTTTCCACGACTTCGATGTACGTTACCCACGACCAGGTAGAAGCGATGACCCTCGGTAATAGGGTAGCGGTCATTGACCAGGGAGTTATTCAGCAGTACGCTCCCCCTCAGGAGATATATGATTACCCCAGCAATAAGTTTGTTGCCGGGTTTATAGGTAGTCCTTCGATGAACTTTCTCGAGGCCCAGCTCAAAGAAGAAGATGGAAACATCTTCGTCGAAGGCGATGGCTTCAAGCTAAAATTACCCGACAAGATAACCGATCAGTTGGATAGTGTCACTGGAAAGAAGGTCACGTTTGGAGTCAGGCCCGAGGACCTTACGGCTGAACAAACAGTCCACGAGGGAGACAAAACTGAGAGTTTCGATACCCACGTTCTAGTTACGGAGCCGCTGGGTGACGAGATAATAGTTCACGCGGAGGTTGGTAGCCAGGAGATAGTGGCGCAACTGGATCCGAGGGTGGAGATCGAACCGCATCAGGACGTAACTCTGTTTGCGGACATGGATTATATCCACATATTTGACAAAGAGACGGAAGAGGCGCTAGTTTGACCTTTTCCGCCTGAGCTAATTTACATTATTTTCGATTTAATCCGAGACAAAGGCCTCCGGTTTGCGGAGGTCTTTGTTATTTGGCCTACCGACTGTAACTACGCCTGGACCAAAAGTTATGAAATTGTCAAACCTCCTGAATAAGCTACGAGATGTCCTAATTGACGGACTTGTCACTATACTACCGATATCGATAACTCTATACTTATTATGGCTTGGCTACAACTTGATTGATCGTTTTTTCGGCCGGGGGACGGTGCTCGGTACTCAACTCAGTAGGTCTCTTCAGCGCTTGTTCGGGATAGAATGGATTCCCGGTTTGAGCGTCATATACACGGTGGTCGTGATACTGCTGCTGGGCTTCATATCCCGAGTCTACCTGGGAAAGTTGGTTCACCGGTACGTAAACGCGGCGTTGAATAAACTGCCTGTAGTAAAGAGAATATATCCGCCCGCTCAAGAAATTTCAGAAGCCATCCTCGGCCGAGGTTCGTTTTCTTCGTTCAAGGAAGTAGTGCTTATAGAATACCCCCGGCCTGATAGCCATACTCTGGGATTCGTAACGAATCACATTGGAGACAAGGTATCAGTTTATATTTTTACGGCACCGGACCCCTTTACGGGCAGAGTGCTTCTATTACCGGAAGAAGACGTAACCTACCTCGACATGAAAGTAGAGGAAGGAATGAAGATGGTAATCTCTATGGGGATTTCTTCTCCGGAGTCGGCGGACCAGTCTAAGAACCTCGAGGAGCTTGCTAAAACTGACTGACAGTTGTGGGGAGTTGAACATTGATTCCCATTCGCGATAGAAGGCCGAGTTATCGTTTCTCCTGGGTCACGGTGAGCCTCATC
This sequence comes from Bipolaricaulia bacterium, assembly GCA_042218715.1. Classification (GTDB taxonomy): domain Bacteria; phylum Bipolaricaulota; class Bipolaricaulia; order M55B111; family M55B111; genus JAGXLP01. The sequence goes on from JBDGQU010000192.1 coordinate 19,686, forward strand.
GTACTTAACGTGATAGTCTTCCTTTTTGTACTAAGTCTGAGTAATCAACCTTCCCTGACCGTAGATATAACCAGGTGGAAAAACTACGAGATTTTGCCTCTCGATTACGACAAACTGCAGCAACCGGGTGTTAATCGGATCCGGATTTCCCCAAAGCGGAATTTTTTCTTTAAATACGGAGTAGTTCCCGGTGAGATTTCTAATTTAACGGACTTTCCGCCTACTGTTCCCTTTCCAATTATCTTTACCCTGATTACGTCCACCTTTCTTCACGGAGGGCTATTTCACCTGTTGGGGAATATGTTGTTCCTCTGGATTTTCGGCGATAACGTAGAAGACGCTATGGGGCCGGTTCGGTTCTTCCTATTCTATTTCCTGGCGGGAATGGCCGGGGCAATGTTGCAAATTGTTGCTAATAGCGGTAGTGGAACTCCGATGATTGGTGCGTCTGGAGCTATTGCCGGAGTCATGGCCGCTTATCTTCTGCTTTACCCTAACTCAAAGATAGTAACCCTGGTACCGATATTCTTCTTCATTACGTTTATTGAAATACCTGCATTTATCATGGTGGGGTTGTGGTTTTTGTTCGAACTCTTCCGTGCGGTAGGTCAGCCGATGGGTCAGGTAGCAAGGTTGGCTCACGTTGGCGGGTTCATTGCAGGTGCTTTGATGACTCCTTACCTTAAGAAAAGATTTATCAAGGTCCGGCTCTGGGATTACTGGTTCAGGTGATGGTTGAAGCTAAGATGCCGCCGCTAAATTGCAGGTAGAGGCGCCAGATAGTTGGCCCGTAAGTCGAAGTTTAACTACCCCGGACGGATAGGGATAAATCGGTTATCTCGGTGTAAAACCCCTTCCGGTTGACGAATTCTATCAGCTTTCCGTACGTGTCGTGGCTCTTCAGAGTTTTCGCATCTCCAACCATTATTAGTTTGCGCCTCGCTCTGGTTAAGGAGACGTTTAACCTTCTTACGTCCGTAAGAAAGCCAAGCTGATTCTCTTTGTTGCTTCTGACGAACGATATTACTATGACTTCTTTTTCCCTTCCTTGAAATCCGTCGACCGTTTTAATCTCCAGGTTTTCCTCGTCGTTTCTGGAGTTCAGGAGATCGATTTGATCGTCGTATGGTGAAATTACTCCGATATCTTTCGGTGGTAAGTCGGTGAGTAGTCTGTCCGTTATCGAGGAAACTATTTCTGCTTCTGCTCTGTTCTCTCGGGAAGTGGAACCGGATCTCTGTCTTTCGCTCGCGTCGATATTTGCGGTGTCGATAAAGTTCACCGGTTGTCCGGGATCGAGCGCTTCTCTGAGCCAGGAGGGTCCAGTTGGAGCCAATGATCGGTCGTTTGATAACAAGCCGTCTAGCGTATGATGGGCTACTGAGCTATCTGCGCGGAGTTTACCCTCGTAAAAAGTCCTGTTTGAAAACTCCATTATCTTTTTATTCATTCGGAATTGAGTAAGGAGCATCTCAGTTATTGAACCGCCCTTCCGGGAGACTAACTTCTCAAAGGCCGTTATCTGTAAATCCATTTTTGCCTCTTCGGACAGGATCGTTGGAGGAAGTTGTTTATGATCCCCCGCCATAATTACTCGACCAGCCTTGGTTATCGGAATCAAGCAGGAAGGTTCGGTTGCCTGAGTCGCTTCGTCAAGAGCAACTACGTCGAAACTCCATTCCTCGAGTAGACTCGACCCCGCCGTGGAGTTCGTAGTACAGACTACGTCCGATGCTTCGATAATTTCGTCTATGGCTTCTTCTTCCAACTGTTGACTTCGTTCGTAGAGGTCGTCTATTTCTTCCTGTAGGTTTAACCAGGTTGACATTTCTTTAATTTTGTCGCGAGAGACACCCCTGGACCCCGAGCCCTTCTGGGCTAACTGATGAATTTGAGAATCACTCATCCCCCGGCGGTACCTCCCCGAAGGGAATTGATAGGAATCCTGTTCATCCTGGAGATCCCTTGCTTTATCCCTTAAATCCCGCGACCTTTGGTACTTGGGGTTATCCTGGATTTTGTAATCGAGGCTAACCTTTCTCAGGTACGGAGTAATGCGGGCCGGGTGACCAACTCTGACCACATCTAGTTCCCTGTTAGTGAGGAATTCTACCATGTTATCCACTGCAGCGTTAGAAGCCGCGGTTGCAAGGATTTTATTGTCTCGTTGGACAAGTTCTTCCATTACTCCGGCGAGAGTGGTAGTCTTCCCAGTTCCTGGTGGTCCGTGGATACAGAAGAACGAATCGGTGTTGATTGCCCGTTTGACTGCTTTCTCCTGAGAGCTATCTAGTTCAGTGTGCGATAGGTTGAGTGAGCCGCCTTCGACTTCTCCAATTGGTGCGAGTCCGATTAATTTCTTTATCAGTTCCCGGTCGAAATGGAAGGGAAGATTCTCAAGACTTTCCAGCATACGCTGGTAGGTTATATCGTTAACGTAAAGGTCCATTCTTAGGCCCTTACTCAGGAGAAAATCTTCAGGCTTTTGATCAAAGGCGACGGTTGTAGAGTAGCTGGTCTGTTCTGCTATGGTCCCTGTCGGATTATCGTCCCTTAGCGGATCGTTTTTGGAAAGCATTACAAGATCTCCTACTGCCAGTTCGTTTTCCGGTAGTTTTTCACCCTTTCTATTTCTGCTAAACTTAACCATTCTCTTTCCGCCCAGTCCCTCTCCAGCGTCCTTTCCTCGAAGATGAAGTAGCGCTCGTCCCTTTTTTTCCCTTTCCTTTCCGCTGGTTTCTTTTATCTCTCGCTCGTGCCTTTCCATTTCCTCTTCCCGCTCCAGCTGAACTAGCCTTCGATATTTTCCGATATAGCTTTTCAACTCTTCCCATTGGTCCTGGCTCCACTGTGCTGTTTCGACCGTTTCCGGCCCGACAGAACTTATATTCTCCGGACGGTAGGAGTCCTTTTCGGTAAGAACCTCTACTTCGGCAAAGTTCTCGTCGCGATATACTTTCCCGATAGTTTCAGAGGTTAATTCCGTTTGATTTACCAGAGCTCCGACGACGTCTCTAACCTCTGCATTGGGCGATAGTCCGTTAATCAGGAGATAGTGCATTGTTAACATGACCTCGTGATCTTTCTTTTCGTTCTGTCTGTGCTGTTGTGGTTTAACCGGGGAAGGTTGACTTGCCGGAATGTACTGACTATACTTATTTTCCGGCCAGGGTGGCGGAATTGGCAGACGCGCGGGACTCAAAATCCCGTGGTCCGTTTGGACCGTGCGGGTTCGACTCCCGCCCTTGGCACCAGGTTAAATTGCCTTTTTTACTTTTCCACTCTTTATACAATCGGTGCAGACTGTCTTTCTGACCTTTTTTCCGTCCTCCCAGACCTTTACGTTTTTCAAATTTGGTTTACGCTTTCTACTGGTCCTTTGATTAGAGTTACTTACGTCGTTGCCAAAACTTGAACCTTTGCCACAGACTTCACATTTATTTGCCATCGTTATCACCTTTTAGTTTGAGTTCCAATTTATTTCCGCTATTGGTCGCTGAGCGTAAAGTGGTTCCAATGAGTCCAGTTGGTCCTTATCTTCCTGAATTTTCTCTCCTAATAACGCTACTTGAAGTCCCGAAGGGTAATTTAAATCCCCCTCGGATAAAATTGTATCATCGATTTTGGTTAACTTCTCTTTGTGCTTTGGCACGGCATCACCGACTAACAGAGCCGGCTCAAGTTTAGTCGCTTGTTGGTTTATCCTCTCCTTGAGACCGTCAATGGAAATCGATTCCTCTTCATCCACTCTATCCCCGGTTTCGTTAAATGAGGCATAATATACCAGGTTTCTCCTGTCCTTAATCAACGTATATATCGGCCCCGGAAAATCTTTTACTCTCGTAAAGTAACAGGTAGTTAATGGTACTCCAACCAGAGGCACTCCCAGCCCCATAGCTAGCCCTTTTGCCGTACTTATCCCTATTCTTAACCCCGTAAAGGAACCTGGACCTCGGGAAACAGCGAGTTTCTCTATTTCCGAAATATCTATATCCGCTTGGCCAAGTAGGAGATCGATTGAAGGAAGCAATCTTTCCGATTGACTTTCTTTGGCGCCAAAAGTGAATTCTCCTATGACTTCTCCTTCATCGATCAAACCGATTGAACCTACTTCTGTAGCTGTATCAAATCCTAACGTAAGCATTACTCACCTTGATTACCAGTTCTCGAGGGAATAGGGAAGATATAACGGAAACCAGACAACTAATAAATACTAATAGAGCAGAACGATAGGTTCAACGATGTAAAATAGATAAGCACTTTCAGGGCTTAATCTTTGACCTTTATTTAAACGTGACCGCCGTTCCATATACTAGTATTTCAGCGGCCCCGCCCATTGTCTGGGAGGTGGTAAATCGGACTTCCACAATTGCATCCGCTCCCAAGTCTTCTGCTTGTTTTGCCATCCGACTCACTGCCTCGTCCCGAGCATCACTTAACATTTCAGTGTAATCCTTTATTTCCCCTCCGACGAGATTGCGTAAACCGGCTAAAATATCTCTACCAAAATTTCTCGCCCGGATCGTATTCCCTCGAACCATTCCGAGACTACGCTCAATTTCTTCTCCGACAACTTCGTTAGTGGTATAAAATTTCACCTTTACCTCCCTTCAAGAGTATTTGTCAAAATTACCAACACTTGCCGAGAAATCTCCGTCCCTTGAGGCGGGATTCTTGACTATTCCGTATTCCGTTAAACCAATACACGGTTGAAATTATCCTGTCTGGAAGCGATTTTGCAACATTAACCACACGACGGTCGTTCATTAGCTTAATCTGGGGGCTTCAATAATGAGTCCAGGCCCTTGATTACAGTGGCTGTATCTCTTTTGTTGAAATAGTAGTAACCTTGTGATAACATTTTTCAACCTAAAAGAATAGACAAAAGGAGAGGTTTTACCGTGGAAATCACTAGAGTCGAAATAAGACCGATGAAGGACGAAGGGAATCTAAAGTCGTTCTGTTCAGTCGTTTTTGACGACGTATTCATAATTCATTCGGTAAAGGTTATCGAAGGGAGCAATGGCCTGTTCGTAGCTATGCCGAGCAGAGAGGTGGGCGACGGCGAGTACCGCGATACCGCTCATCCCATAGACAATGACTTCAGGCTGGAGTTAGAAGAGAAAGTATTACAGAAGTACAGGGAAGAGGTTGGAGGAGAAGAGAAGGATCTTGAGGCTGTAGAGGAACCCGTTGAAGATGTTGAAGAGGAAGAAGAGAAAGAAGAAGGTGAAGAGGAAGAAGAAATTGAGGACTTAAGTTTCACTGACGAATTTTAACCCTTTTAATAGGGCGTGGCCAAGTGGTAAGGCACAGGGTTTTGGTCCCTGGACCGGTGGTTCGAATCCACCCGCCCTAGCTAGTTGGATTGTGTCCGGACCCTTCCTTGGTTGAGAGTCTTTTTTCAACCATTAATAACAATGAAAGTCCGAGTCCCGCTCCGAGGAAATCTACGAGTAGATCTATAACGGAAGCCGACCTATAGGATAAGAATATCTGAGTTAGTTCTGTTAGCCCGCCAAAAAAGAACGCCGCTGCGATAATAATTTCCCTTCTTCTATTATGTTTCGGGTAGTAACTGGTTGTTCGGTAACCTATGAGTACGAATAAAAAGAATTCTCCGGCGTGGATAAGTTTGTCAATGTGGGGAATGATAGTGAGCCCGGCACCCCTGTTGACGGGATAGATAGAACCATAGAATATGGCTCCGGAATAAAGAATAAATATAACTGTCCAGATATATCTTTTTACCGACTTAACGGTGGATCCGGGAAGACTCATTCCTATTTTCTCCCTTGGCTAATTGCTAACTTCGCTCGATGTAACCGCATTCCGGGCAGTTTTTTTCGTCTACTTCCGTTAACCCTGTCCGAGCCCGTGATTTATTTAACCTGGCCCCGCACCGAGGGCACCTTCTCATCGCTTCCCACCTGATAATAAGTATGAGGAGTAAAATCCCCCCTATTATTCCCCCTATTATTATGTAATTTAGCGGGAGGCCCGGTTGATTAACTGCCTCGTTTGATTCCTTTTTTGGCGGGAAAGCTTTCTCGTAGATTGTGTTGACGGCGTAAAATGTGCCGGACCTTATTTCGCCGCTATTCGCTTTTTTCCTCAAAGTCTCCTGGAATTTTTTAAGTTCCACGGAAGAGAATAGGTTTAATAACGTCGAACTAAAAAAAGTTCTCACGGCCCACCCCTCTTGCTCTCGGACGAAAGTTAGAAAATTCTCGGCTTGATTTCCCCTTAGATCCCAGTTAGCTCTGATTTTGGAAGCAAAAATGTCGGGGTTTTGGTAGGGGTCCCGGGTCGACAGTAGAACGGTTAATCCTAAGTTCTTGTCGCTTAACCGGTCGATTTTTTCCTTTAATTCCCTTTGGCCCGCCATCGTTAAAATATTTGCGTAGTCGTTTAATCTTCCAATTTTATCCGGAAGCGAGACCGAGGTGGTAGGAAATGGGATTGATATAATAACGACCAGGATTAGAACGAGGATTACGTTAACGGAATACGCCGAGCTCTTTATCCTATGTAAAGAATTCGAGAACAATTTTCACAGGTTGCTATACCCTGGGAATCCCGAGCTTGCTTTACAGTGTTTTTGCTTACTGACATCTGGCAGCCCTGACAGACCTCGTTCTTGATTTGGACAATCGGGTTCGAATTTTTAGAACTTAGCCGATCGTACCTATTGATAAGCCTATCAGGAATCTCTTCTACTACTTTACCCTTTTTATCCTCCAGCCTCTGGAGTTCGTCGACCAGGTTTTTCTTCTTTTCCTCTAATTCGTCTATCTTTTTATCCTTGTTGGTTATAGCTTCCTTTGTTTCCGATTTTTGTTTCTCTCTCTTCTCTTCCGCTCGGTCTATCTCCATCATAATATCGATAGCTTCGTCTTCAAGCTTCTCCATTCTCCGGGTTGAATGTTCTATCTTTTCCTCCAGGGCTTCCGTTTCCTTAAAGCTGATGATTCCCTCGTCCAACCTGTCCTGATATTTTTCTATCTGTTCCTGAAGCTCGTCTACCTTTTCGTTTTTTTTCTCGCTTTCTTCTTTTAGCTTTTTCAATCGTTTTTCTCGGTCTTTTTCCTTTTCTTTTAGCTGCTCTATTTCTTTTTCTAATTTATTCTTCCTTTGCTCCAGCCTGTCTGTTCGGTGTTCTTTTTCCCTAATTTCGTTATCTATCTCCTGGAGCTCAAGAAGCTTTTTCACGTTTTTATTCAAGTTTGACTTCCCTCCCGGTGAAGCTCTATTTCAAGTTTTTCTGTCGCGAACCGGTCCCGGAATAGATCTCTTAACCAGGGAGTAAACACTTTTTCGGAGTGGAAATGTCCTACTTCTATTATCGTCAGACCACGTTCTCGCGCCTCCAGCCTTTCGTGATAATCGAGTTCGCCGGTTATTAACAAGTCAACTCCTGAGGACATGGCTGGATTTACAGCTGCGCCCCCGGATCCAGGAGAGGTAGCTACCCAGTTTACCGGATTTGACAGAGTACCGGAAACTGATATCTCTTCCTTGTCCAGTTCCAGTTTATCTGCGACCAGAGACCCGGCCTCTTCCGTCCCCCTGGCTGTTTTCCATTTACCTATTCTACCTAGACCGACCCCGGGTTCGTCTCTTTCCGTTTTTGTTAGAGAAAATCCTGGTTTCTCGTATGGGTGAGCCCGGTTTAAAGCCGAAATTACCCTCTCTTTTGCTTTCGGACTTACAAGAAAATCAAGCCTTATTTCTTCGGTTTTCTCGGGCCTGTTCTCCAGACCTTGGTGCGGGGATGCTGTCTCCAACGGTTTGAAATGACCCTCGGTTTCCCATTTATAATAGCTATCCTTGTAGTTCCCAATATTTCCCGCCCCCGCATTGGTGAGGGCTTCCACGAGTGATCTTTCTTTTGATCTAGGGACGAATACTTCCAGTTTAAACAACTTACTCGAATGAAGTTTAGTTAGTGGTCTTGTTGATTCGAGACCTAATTTCTCGGCAAAGCCTTGAGATAGGCCGCGTTTTGACTGATCAAATGGAGTGTGGATAGAGATCAATCCCATCTCGTTTCGGATTAAGGTGAATAGCTTTCTGCCCGTTTGGGTTTCCGCGTTTACACTGTCCAGCTCTGAAAAGATCAGAGGATGGTGAGTAATTAGCAAGTCGGTATCATTTCTTACTCCTCTGTCTATTAATTCCCTTGTTGGGTCGAGACCAATTAATATCTTCTGGATATTTTCCTGGTTTGGATTGACCTGAGACCCCGAGTTATCCCAGTCGAACTCCAGGTGAGGAGGAGCAACGTCATCTAGAAATTCAACTAAAGTTCTATAGTGAACCAGGAAAATCACCTCGGAAAATAATATAATCTTTCGTAAGTTAAATATCAACGGAAAAAGCTAACTTTCGGTTTGTTTTATAGAAACTCTTTGCCGTTATTTTGTCTATTGGAATAACTGAAAATTGAATATATAATTTGTAAAAGTAAAGGACAAGAAGCAAAAGCGTTCGGGTAGGTATTGATTGTGACACCGGATTTGAACTTTCTGAAATTGATTTGAGGTGAATCTATGAAGACCGGGGATTTCGAGAAGAAAAGATACGGGCTAACGATATTTTTAATTCTGTTACTTGTGGTAGCTCTCGGTTCAGCCGGTTATTCCGGGGAGAGTTTAAAAGGGCCTGAGGCTGTTTGGGGGCCCTACCTAACGTTGGCAGATGAATCCGCGGTTGTGATAAATTGGAAAACCAACAATCCCACTATCGGAAAACTTCATTACGACCGGGCGGATTACTACCTTGAGAATGAGGAATTAGGCCGGAGTGCCGAGGAAAAGGATGACGGAGGTCTTTTTCACCAGGTCCAATTAGAGGGATTGGCACCAGGAAGGGATTACGTTTACAGGATCGGAAAGGGCTCGGGGCTGAATCAACTAAATTATTTTGATAGTCCAAAAGGAGCCGATAATTTCTCCTTTTTCGTTTATGGGGATACGAGAACCTGTCCAAGAAGGCATAGGTTGGTAGCATCGGAAATGGCTCTGGACCCTTTGAATCCTTCGTTCATTATCCATACGGGAGATCTCGTGGAAAGTCCTGTCTCACCTAATTGGGCAGATTTCTTCTGGGCTATAGAACCGTTCAGCAAATCCACACCACTCGTGCCCTCGCTGGGGAATCACGAAAGAAACGACGACAGTTATTACGAAGCGTTCGGATTACCTTCGGGGAGCGGTAATTTCAATGAGCAATGGTATTCGTTCTCCTACGGGCGGGCCAAATTTATCATTTTAGACTCGAACGCCGATCAGATGGGGTTGTCGAACTTTTTGGAAGAGCGTAAATGGCTAGTAAAAGAGTTAAGAAGTAACGCTAAACCAATTACTGTGGTAGTTTTTCACCATCCGATCTATTCCTCTGAATATTCCAAGGGTGTCGATAGCGGATTAGCGGATAGCTGGGGCTCACTCTTTGAAAAACACGGTGTGGACCTGGTGCTTAACGGTCACGTACACTCGTACGAGAGGGTAGTAAAGAACGGAGTAACTTATTTAGTTACCGGCGGCGGCGGTGCTCCGACTGGTAATTTGTCATCTCGATTTGACTTCTCTCGCAAAGTAAGAGGCGATTCCCTCCATTATATAAGAGTGTTAGTGAAAAAAGATAAATTGAAGCTACAGATGGTCGAGGTCGCCCAAATTAACAGCGATGTTAATGCAGAAAGAGTCGGTTGTAATGTAGATATGAAGTTAAACAAAGTAATTCGAGACGAGGCAATTATTGAAATAAAATGAAGTTTTGAGGAAGGAAGATTCGGAGTTCCGGTATCTATTACCTAAGTCGTGCGAATCTCTCTCCTAAGACCAACTTCTAATTCAGTATACAAGAAAAAGTAGTCCCTATTCGAGAAACTTAGTTATCTTCACCTGCTTAGGTGATATCTAAAACGATAAATCAAGTCCCTCTTACAGGGCTTTCACCCAGCACCCAGTTTGATATCGA
>JBDGQU010000193.1:0-1546 GCA_042218715.1 Bipolaricaulia bacterium
GTAACTACTTAGTTTTCTGAAGTAAATTGTGACTTCAATGCCCCCTCCACCGTCTCCATGAAACTCTCATTCCTCTTCTTACAGGTAGCCAATACACTCATCAGGATGGCATGGTTTCTCGCTCCCGACCAGGAGCGGTGGCCACCGGAGATCTTTCGTTTGACTACCTGGGGTCTTAGTGCTCTTTCTGCAATGTTGTTGGTATCTTCCAGGGGCGGTGAACGGACGAAGGTAAATAACTGATCCTTGTACTTTTTCAACCGTTTGGCCAGTCTTGTGGTCTCTTCGTCTTCTGACTCTAAAAACCGTTCCGCGAGTTCCCCTATCTCCTTTTCCAGTACGTAGGCAAAATATTCCCGGGTAAAGGAGGATGAATTCTCATTGAGGCTTCCCTCTCCTTTCTTGGCCCGATTATGGATTCCCTTTAGCTTGGCGTGGAGCTTTTTACCATCCTCGCTTTCTAACTCCCTTGAATCACGAAGCAGGTGGGTCCAGCATTTCTGCTTCTCCAGATCGGGTGGTGAGTAAGCACTATAGAAGTCCGACACCATGGTTCCTTTGTAATCTTCACCCAATAGCTTATCGACTACTTTGCTCCCGCGGCTCTCGGAGGGATGAAAGAAAGTCTCCTTTGGGGTAGCTCCCGTCCAGAGCCAACCGTTTACCCCATCTACACGAAGGCCTGTCTCGTCCACGTAAGCTCCCGGGGACTCCCTTATCTCCTCCTTGTAGCCTTGGTAGGTATCTTCTAGGGCATCCGCCCCCTGGGAGGTGACGTTCTCTACAGTTGCTTCGGAAAGTGAGATTCCCACCGTATCCAAGTGCTTTTTCACTATGTTGTCCGGTAGCCGTAGTTCTTCTCGCAGGTAGAGGATGTAGGATCGTAACTTGTTTCCCAACCGTCCGCCGGGTGAGACGTCTTCCGACTTCTCCTCTACCAGTTCCTCACAGTCCGAACAGTAATAACGATTGATCTCGTACTTTACCCGCCAGGGGCGGGGAAGCAGGATATCCTCCACGTAGCGGGTCCTGGTCTCTTGTGGTTTTTGGTCTTGGAAGGATTTGCCACACTGGGGACAAAGGTCCGGATCTAAGGTCTTTTCCTCGTCTACTTCTTCTGAAGGTGAGGCCTCTCTGGACTCCCCCTGGTGGCCTTTCTTTCTGCCTGGATCCGAGGAGTCTTCCGGTTGGTCCTTGTTTGGTTTGAAGTCGGGGACGTTCCCCTTTTCCAGCTTATCCGTGACCCTCTCCAGTTTCTCTTCGAGCTGGGCGACCTTTTCCCGGAGAAGTTTGTTCTCCTTTCGTAACCTACGGACCTCCTGGATTAGGGCCGGCCTGCTCATCTGGGCAAGCTCTTTGTCCTCAGGTTCTTGATCGCTATTGCTGGACTGTTCCAACTTCATCTCCCCCGTTCACGATCTTCTAGTTTAGGGTAAGTGAAAGGCTCTGGCCATTACTTGTGGGTTTTGGATTATGGAAATTCACTCCCTGACTGGCATACGACATCTGTAATATGGTCGGGAGCTTCAGAAAGCTAAGTAGTTAC
>JBDGQU010000194.1:0-9068 GCA_042218715.1 Bipolaricaulia bacterium
AAGAACAAATTACAACACTTAATCCAACCACAACAACGGATCTGGAAAGATCCGCTATCGAATTAACGGTGAACCCATAAAAACAGCTCCGGCTCCCACTCCCGGACCGGTAGTCTAGATACCGACCACCAGCGCGGGCAATGGGAGCCCGCGCTGCTGTCGTTCTTACAGTTTGACAAGAGACCCTTCGCCCGGAAATGAGAGACCGCGCTGCCTTTACGAACTCCCCAGCAGAGAGGCTCCCATGCCCACCCGATGCGTGGCTGTCGGCCATCCGACCGGTTCACCAACATTATTTACCAGAATTAGTTACTAAATAATTACCAGTCAGCTGGAGACCGGGAGCTCCATTTGCTATTGTTTTGAATAGGTTATAAGACCTATAGCTAATCAGTAAACCGGGGGGAAATAATGGATAATTCAGATAAGAAGGACGGAGGATCGAGAGAAGACTCTGGGTCCGTCGGGAGTAGCGAAACCAGAGTCGACGCGGAAGATAAAGTTACCGGAAAGGCAATTTACGCGGACGACTTCGACCCGCAAGGTTTACTTTACGCCGGGGTCGTTCGCAGCACTGTTTCAAGCGGGACGATAAAAGCAATAGATACGTCGAAGTTAGAAGGGATAGAAGGGTTAGAGTCCGTAGTTACCGCGGAAGACATACCGGGGGAAAACGTAGTTTCGATTATAGAGAATGACATGCCAGCCCTGGCTTCCGAAAAGGTCCGGTATAAAGGGGAACCGGTGGCTCTGGTCGCCGCCAGGGAAAGAAAGATTGCCGAACGGGCCGCGCGAGCGGTGGAGGTCGAATACGAAGAAACCGGTGCCGTTTACGATCCGCTCGAAGCTATGGAGCCAGAAAGCCCTAGAGTCGCCAAGGAAGAGGTTAGTGAAAAAGGCAACGTTTTCGACACCCTGGTTCTGGAAAAAGGAGATATCGACCGGGCTTTGGAAGAAGCGCCCGTGCTGGTGGAGAACGAATATAGAACCGGACACCAGGAACACGGTTATATAGAGCCTCAGGGCATGACGGCAATACCAAGACCCCGAGGGAAGATGGAGATACAAGGAACGTTGCAGTGCCCGTTTTACGTCCAGGAAGCGGTCTCGGCGGCACTTGGATATCGGATTACCAAGGTAAAAGTGGTCCAACTAGAGACGGGAGGGGCTTTTGGGGGGAAAGAAGATGTACCTTCCCAGGTAGCGGTCCTTGCGGCGCTGCTCGCTCACGAGACGGGAAAACCCGTGAAATTGACCTACGACAGACGCGAGGATATTGAATCCACGAGCAAACGTCACCCCTCGGTGGTTCGTTACAAAACTGCGGCCGACAAGGAGGGGAAACTTTTAGGGGTTAAGGCCGAAGTTTACCTCGATTGTGGAGCTTACCAAACCCTGTCTCCGGCCGTGCTTTTTAGGTCTCTGGTTCACACTGCGGGACCTTATTCCGTTCCTAACGTAAAAATAACTGCTAGGAGTGTGGCTACTAACAAGGTGCCCAACGGGGCTTTTCGGGGTTTCGGAAGCCCTCAAGTGATCTTCCCCCATGAATCCCAGATGGACGTTCTTGCCGAGAGGGTTGGTAAATCTCCGGACGAACTAAGGGAATTAAATATTATTCGGTCCGGTGACCGGACGGCTACCAATCAAAAACTCGAGAAAAGCGTGGGACTGGAAAATACCCTATCCCGGGCAAAGGAACTTTCCGACTGGGAGAGCAAAAGAGAGGAATACGAAAACTGGAACAACTCCCACGGGAAGATCAAGAAAGGAGTCGGTCTCTCGACAGTAATGTACGGTGTCGGTATGAGCGCTTCGGCCCCGTTTCTGGAAAAAGCCGGGGCTTACGTAAAACTGGAAGTGGATGGAACAATGACCGTATCAGTAGGGAATACGGAGATGGGACAGGGTGCGGAGACGGTTCTGACTCAGATTGCAGCCGACGCTATTGGGGTAAGTGTTGAATCGGTTAGCCTGACGGAAATAGATACTTCCAGAGTTCCGGACAGCGGTCCTACGGTAGCTTCCAGGACTACAACAATGGCAGGCAACGCCATAATTGATGCGGTGAACAAGCTGAAAAAGAGGATTAGTTCTGTGGGTTGTCAGCTGCTGGAGACCACGGACGTTTACCTGGAAGGCGGCTCCGTAATTGACTGGGAGGATAACTCGAACAGATGTCGGCTGGAGGAAGTCGCCGAGAAAATGTGGGCAGAAAACGTTGACCTGGGGGCGGAAGGTTGGGCAAAGAAAGGTATGAAAAATTGGGACTTCGAAAAGAACCAGGGGGACGCCTACTTCGTTTACTCCTACGCAACTCATGTCAGTGAGGTTCGGGTAGACGCGCTGACTGGACAGGCAAGGGTCGTAAAACACGTCGCCGTACACGATTCGGGAAAGATAATAAACCCAGCCACGGCGGCCGGCCAGGTGGAGGGAGGGGTGGCACAGGGAATAGGCTACGCGTTGACGGAAGACCTTGCCGAAAAGGAAGGGAGATTTCCGGACCCCGACCTGACTAACTACCTCATGCCCACGTCTCAAGACGTCCCGGACGACCTAATAGTCGATTTCGTGGAAGCGGATTATCCGGAAGGGCCCTACGGGGCAAAAGGACTGGGTGAAGTACCCCTGATGGCTTCTCATGCCGCGGTGATAAACGCCGTTAGCCACGCGATCGGAAACAGAATATATAGATATCCCGCTATCCCGGAAAGAATTCTGGAAGCTTACCGAAAATAGTTAGCGTGTTGAACCCCCAAAGTCTTTTTAACACAGTTCTTTCACCATAAATGGAACTAGACGGTAATTCAGGAACGGTGACTTAATTTTATCGTTTATACCCTCTACCGCTTACCTGGCTGCCGGGATTTCGGGTACGTTCAGGATTATAAGGTTAAATCAGTTGCCAGCTAAGCGGCAGAGGGAGAATAACGGATTAAATATTAAGTACGACTGTGGTGAAAGAACTGAGTCTAATCCTTCGACCGGATTTTAGCCATCTCAGATTTTTTGGGAACAGTTGATTGATATAAAAAACCACCTGCGTTAGTATTAAATCTGTCAGACAATTTGACATTTTGGCTTATTTTCGTGAACTTGTGTTATAACCGGATGAGTCGGCAAATTTGAGGTGATGACAATTATAGATCTGTCACTGAACGAAGAACAGCTGGAACGTACTGTTAAGCAAGCTAGAGAGCGGAATATCATAATTCCCACCCTGGAACAACAAAAGAACCCGGAGTTAGTTCCCGACGAAATAAAGGACAAACTTAAAGATATCGGATTGTGGGATATAAACTCTTATAACCTGTTTAGGATAACCTGGAAGAACGAGCCTGTAAAGGAGGGTGGACTTTACGACGGAGTTAATTACCTGGAGCTTCCCTCCGAACTTACGGGGGTGGACGCCCGAATCATAGGTCTCGTCGGTAAGTGGTTCCCTACGGGGGCCCACAAAGTCGGGGCCACTTTTGGGTGCCTGGTACCCAGGCTGATCACGGGCCAGTTCGATCCTACTAGCCAGAAGGCCGTTTGGCCCTCGACCGGGAATTACTGTCGAGGTGGAGCTTACAATTCGGATTTACTTGGTTGTGAATCGGTCGCGATACTACCGGAGGGGATGAGCCAGGAAAGATTCGATTGGCTCTCCAAAGTAGCGGGGGAAGTTATCGCTACTCCGGGCTGTGAAAGCAACGTAAAGGAAATATTTGACAAGTGCTGGGAGTTGAAAGAAAAACGAGATGATATCGTAATCTTCAACCAGTTTGACGAGTTCGGAAATCATCTGTGGCATTACGAGGTAACCGGGGCGGCTATGGAAGAAGTCCTGGAGAAGGAATTGACGCCGAACTCCAGCTACTCCGGTGTAGTTCTCACTTCCGGCTCTTCCGGCACTATGGGGTGTGGCGACTACCTCAAAGAACAGTTCCCGGGGTCGAAAATTGCGGTTGGAGAGGCGCTTCAGTGTCCCACTCTGCTTCGAAACGGATACGGAGGACACAGGATAGAGGGAATCGGCGATAAACACGTGCCCTGGATACATAACGTGAGAAATACCGACATGGTAATCGACGTGGACGACGCAAACTCGATGAACGTAATCAGGTTGTTTAACGAGCCCGCGGGTAAGGAATACCTGGAGGACCAGAACGTGCCGACGGAAACGATAGAGAAACTCCCGTTAATGGGTATTTCCTCCGTGGCAAACCTGACCTCCGCCATCAAGTACGCGAATTATTACGAACTAACTGAAAATGACGTGGTACTAACTGTATTCACGGACTCTATGGAACTTTACGGTACTAGAATCGAAGAGATGAGGGAAGCACGGGGAGAATATACGAGGGAAGACGCGGTCAAGGATTACCACAGGTTCCTTCAGGGGATTACGACGGACAATATGTTGGAACTCGATTACTATCAGAAGAAGCGGATACACAATTTAAAATATTATACCTGGATTGAGCAGCAGGATAAGGACGTGGAGGAACTCGACGCACAGTGGTACGATTGGCCCAATTATTGGTCAGAAATTCACGATCAGGTGGAAGAAATTGACAAAAGGATAAGGGAGTTTAACGAACGCACGGGGCTGCTGGAAGAGTGGTGAGACAGTTGTTTGACAAAATCGAGCCCGCGAAGAAGAAAAGCGTCAAAGTCGCGGAACAGATAATCGAATTAATCGAAAAAGGCGTGCTCGCACCCGGAGACAAGCTTCCTTCCGAGCACGAGCTGGCGGAGAAGATGGAAGTAAGTCGGCCGTCGGTTAGAGAAGCCCTGAGTGGCCTTCAAGCTCTAGAGGTTGTAGATACGAAGATAGGATCGGGCACTTACGTAAATGAAGCCGTGCGGGAAAGCAACCTGATCTCCACCGATCTTTCGCTGATCGAGAAGGAAATTAGCCACCTCCATATAATCGAGGCCCGAAAGAACCTGGAGGACGCCATGCTGGAGATGGTAGTCGAGAATATAGATAGGAATGAGATAAATTCGGTGGAAAACGCGCTGAATAAAATGAAAAATCACTCGACAGAGAGGGAGTACCAGCAGTACATGGACGCGGATCACGATTTTCACGAAGCACTGGTCCGGGTGACTGACAATCCCCTGGTAGTGGAGGCGGCTCAGCCCCTTTTGGCTACTATTAATGGCTCCCTCTATCGCGAATTGACTCGAAAGTACTATTTGGTCGACGACTCCAGGATAAAGCGCTGTTTTAATATCCATAAGGATCTGTTTGAGTCGGTACGGGAAGGAAATTTGGACGGAGCGAGGACTTCTCTGGAGAAACACTGGAGATTAATGGAGGACGCACTGGAGGAGTCTGAGAATTAAATATTGCCCGGTACTTTCACCATGTTAGGAGACCGAGGCGGAAATTCAGGAACGGTCAATTAATTTTATCGTTTTACCCTCTGCCGCTTGCCTGGTTGGTTGGATATCGGATATTTTCAGTATTCTAAGGTCAAATCAGTTGTCAGGTAACCGGCAGAGGGAGGAAAAAGGTTAAATATTGAGTCCTGCTTGGTGAAAGAGCTGAGATTAACTACTCTAATAAGGAGGAAAATTATGGCAAGTGGTGAAAAGACCCTGACGGTAGTAGCGTTGGGGGGAAATGCGATTTTGAAGCCCGGTCAAGAGGGTACGGCGAAGCAACAGATCGAGAACGTAAACGAAACGACGAAACAGCTGGCGAAAATGGTGCTCTCGGGAACCTACAAGATTGTCGTGTCACACGGAAATGGACCGCAGGTAGGAAACCTGATGCTCCAGAACGAGATAGCAAAAGAAGAAGTTCCGTCTCATCCTCTCGACGTATGCGGAGCGGAAAGTCAGGGTTTTATCGGCTACATGCTCTCTCAAAGCCTGGACAACGAATTTAACCAGAACGGCAGGGGCGACATTCCCGTAGCGACGGTCCTAACTCAGACCTTGATAGACGGGAACGATCCCGCGTTCGAGGATCCCTCGAAGCCAGTAGGTCCGTTCTACACGGAAGAAGTAGCTACTGAATTGAAGGAAGAAAAAGGTTACGAGATGATAGAAGACGCCGGAAGAGGATATCGACGAGTAGTCCCCTCGCCGGAACCGGAAGCGATAGTAGAAAAAGAGCCTATAAGACAATTGCTCGCTGCCCACACCGTAGTGATCGCTGCCGGGGGTGGAGGAATTCCCGTGGTCCGAGAAGGGGATAAACTGGTTGGCCGAGAAGCGGTAATAGATAAAGACCTGGCCTCCGAGCAGCTGGCCGAAGACGTGGGAGCGGAGGTCCTGCTTATTCTCACGGACGTCGAGAACGTCTACTTGAACTACAATGAGCCCGATCAGAAGGCTCTTGATAGAGTAACTGTTGACGAGGCAAACGATTACCTGGAACAGGGGCACTTTGCCCGGGGATCGATGAAACCCAAGGTGAAAGCGGGCATAAACTTCGTCGAGTCGGGCGGGAAAAAGGCAGTTATCACGTCCCTGGATAAAGTGCTGGAGGCTCTCGACGGAAAGACCGGAACGACAATAACACAATAAAGGAGGATAATATGTCTAATACACAACTGAAAGGAAGAGACTTTTTGACCTGGCTGGATTTTGAAAGAGACGAAATAGACGCCATCCTGGAAGCTGCACACGATCTAAAAAGGAAACAGATCCGGGGTGAATTGCAGACGAACGTGCTACCCGCTAAGAGCTTGTTCATGCTTTTTTACAACACTTCGCTCAGGACGAGAAATTCCTTCGAAGCGGGTATGACCCAGTTAGGGGGGCACGCTCACTTTCTCCAACCCGGGGCCGTTTACACGCCTGCTTTAAAAGGCGAGGAGGAGGCCTATTCGACGGAGAGGGTAAGCGACGTGGCCCGGGTACTGTCTGAGATGGGCGACGCCATTTCTATTAGGATATACGGTGATAAGACCGACTGGCGTTACGGCAAGGGTTACAAAGTTCTGAAAGAGTTCGCAAACTGGGGTTCGGTCCCGATAATCAATATGGAAGACGACGGGTATCATCCCTGTCAGGCACTGGCGGACGTAATGACGATGCAGGAGAAGATGGGCAAGGACCTTAGGGGCAAGAAGTTTACCATGAGTTGGGCTTACTCCGGCTCGGTTGAGAAGCCCCTCTCCGTACCTCAATCCGCGGTGATTAGCGCCGCGACGATGGGAATGGACGTAACGCTAGCCCATCCGGAAGGACTCGATTTGGACACCGACGTACTTGACGCGACCGAGAAGCGGGCGAAAAAGCACGGCGGTGACTTCGAGATAGTCCACGACATGGAGAAAGGATTCGAAGGCGCGGACGTAGTCTACCCGAAATCCTGGACTCTTCAACCCACGGACGGATCGACGGCGGATCTGGAAAAAGCTCGAGACGTCTTCGAGGATAACAAGGACTGGATTACCACCCGGGACAAGATGAAACTAACTAACGACGCCTATTACATGCACTGCCTTCCCGCGGACAGGAGTATGGAAGTGACGGACGAGGTAATCGACGGGCCCAATTCTATTGTATTCGAGGAAGCGGGAAATAGATTGCACGCCCAGAAGGGCCTATTGAGTCTGCTTTTGGACTAGGAGGTAATTATGAGCTGGTACGACTTAAAAGGGAAGGACCTGATAAGTGTTAAGGATTGGACGAAAGAAGAGCTGGATATACTTCTCCGCGTGGCAAACGACCTGAAGAGCAGGTACTACAGCGGGGAAACGTTGAACGCGCTGGAGAACAAAACCTTTATGATGCTATTTTTTAACTCCTCCACGAGAACGAGACAATCGTTCGAGGCCGGAATGAGCCAGCTTGGCGGTCACTCTCAGTTTCTAGCTCCGGAAACCATGCGGATATCTCTCAGCCGGGAACCCGGAGGAGGCGAGTCGATAAAGGATACGACCAAAGTAATGGGTAGATACGCGGAAGGAGCGGGAGTTAGAATACTCGAGGATAAGGTAGACTATTACGGTCAGGGAACGGAGATAATGTACGAAATGGGCAAGTACTCCTCTATCCCGGTAATAAATATGGCCTCCGACATCTATCATCCCTGCCAGTCGATGACGGACGTTATGACCATGCAGGAAAAGGTCGGGAGCCTTGAAGACAAGAAGATTGCGGTGACCTGGGTCCACTCGCCGTGGGTCCGGTCCTGGGGATCGATTCAATCGAATATACTGACCTCCGCCCTGTTCGGTATGAACGTACACCTGGCACATCCGGAAGGATACGATCTGGACCCTGACGTTCTCGATCTGACAGAGGATAACGCAGAGGAGTCCGGCGGTTCGTTTAACGTTACAAACGATATGGACGAGGCAATCGAGGACGCGGACATCGTTTATCCTCGTAACTGGATGAGCCCCGATCGTTACGAGATCGGAAAGGAGAAGGAAATCGAGATGGCTCGGCAGCATAAGGACTGGAAATACACCAAAGAGAAACAGAAACTGGCCGACCCCGGTTATCTCCTCCACTGCATGCCGGTAGACAGGGGTAACGAGGTGGAAGACGAAATAGTCGACGACAAGGAACTATCTTTCATCTACGACCAGGCCGAGAACCGTCTTCACCTCCAGAAAGCGCTGATGGCGCTGACCATGGGTGGCTCGTTTTAACGGTCAATAAAGTTAGAATAACTCACGTGAATCCCCCGGGAGACCGGGGGATTTATTAATTTGGGGAAATTCCAAAAAAGCCTGAACTTCGCTAACATAGGGAATTTTCCAATAACCAATATGCCTATTCTCGATAGGCAGGTTTTTCTAGACCCACCGCGATGACTGGTAGAAGTGTAATAATTTCTGCTTCGGTATGTTCAAAGTGGTTCCTACCGAAGGCGATTGATCAAACACTTCGACCCAGGTCGACACCGAGGCTAGAAAGCCTCGGCAATCGGGGGGGTGTACGGGTTGTAAAACCTCGGCTAGCGGGGTTTATGAATGGAGTTCGAGAACCAGAACCTGATCAATAATACGATAGGCAGGCTTTTCCAAGCCTGCTGTAATGAGTGGTAAAAGTGTGGAATCATCTTCTTTGGTATGTGCAACATTCAATTCGATAGGCGGATCTTT
>JBDGQU010000194.1:9168-24499 GCA_042218715.1 Bipolaricaulia bacterium
AATTCGATAGGCGGATCTTTTAAGTCCCACCGTTGTGGTTAATTGAAATATACTGAAACCCCCGGAAATCCCGGGGGTTTTTGTTATACTTTTCGGAAGGAGGTTTAACTTTACCCTTGTTTATGGAAGATTTCGAAACCCGTAAAGAACTTATAAAAACGATTTCTGGTCGTGAACCGGCGGATAGATTGATCCTTAACGGTTCCCTGGTAAACGTGTTTACCGGAGAGATATTGGACCGTGACGTAGCCATAAAAAGTGGTCGCGTTGCCGTAGTTGACAAGAACGTCGATCAGTTTAGAGGTGCTTCTACGGAGATCGTGGACGCAGAGGGCCTATACCTTACGCCCGGATTCGTCGACGCCCACCTCCACATCGAAAGTTCATTGCTGAATCCGACGAGATTTGCCGAGCTAATGGCAAATAAGGGCGTGACTACCGTCTTTTACGACCCTCACGAAATTGCTAACGTATCGGGGATAGAAGCTGTGAGATGGATGTACGACGAGATAGACAGGACCCCGATCAACGGGTTTCTCACCGTACCTTCCTGTATTCCCGCAAGCTCTCCCGACCTGGAGACTACGGGTTCGGAATTCGGGCTCGAAGAGATTGATAGGGCTATGGGATGGGATAAGGCCGCCGCCCTGGGGGAGATGATGAACTTTCCGGGCGTACTGGGGCGAGATCCTAAGGCACTGGATAAATTGAAGAAAGCGGTCGAGCACGATCTTCCCGTGGAGGGGCACGCCAGTGGCCTAGCCGGAAGAGACCTGGCCGGCTACGGAGCTGCGGGAATCGAATCCGACCACGAAGCTGTATCAAAGGCCGAAGGTATAGAAAGAGGTCGGTTAGGCTTCTGGACTTACGTGAGAGAAGGTTCCGGCTGGGCGGATCTAACCGAGGTGGTGAAGGCGTTAACACAAACGGATATCTCGTCCCGAAGGTACTGTCTGGTCACGGACGATAGAGACGTGAAGGACTTAATAGAGGAAGGTGGGGTCGATTACGTCGTTCGCCGGGCCATAGAAGAGGGGCTGGATCCCGTGGAGGCGATAACCATGGCTTCGCTTAATCCGGCTACCAGGTTCGGAATGGAAACGGAATTTGGCTCCATATCTCCCGGAAGACGGGCCGATATCAATTTGGTGAGCGATCTGAGGCGAGTTAATGTTGAAAAAACGCTCGTCGCCGGTAGACCCGCCGAACAAATAAATTGGCCGGGAACGAAGTCTTCCGAGCTGACTGATACAGTTAGGATCGAGGGAGATATTACCCCAGAGCTGTTTGAACTAAAGGAGTCCGAAAAAAATTTCGGCATCCGGGTCAGAGACAAGGGGATTCTAACGGAGAAGATCGACCTCTCTCACCGGCCCGAAGGGACCCGGGATCTGGAAACCTGCGCCGTTATAGAACGGCACAATAAGACCGGAAACGTGGGCAGGTGCCTGGTAGAAGGGTTCGATCTCCGATCCGGGGCAATCGCCTCGACTGTCGCTCACGATAGCCATAACCTAATCGTCCTGGGAAAGGCAGAAGAAGACATGGTAGTGGCGGCTAATTACTTGAAGGAAGCTGGCGGGGGCCAGGCCGTAGCGAAGGCCGGAGAAATAAAAGCGGCGGTAGAATTGCCCATTGCCGGGTTAATGAGCGACCTGTCTCCCGAACGAGTCAGCGCGTCCCTGAGAGAATTAAAGGCGGAAATTGACGAGTTAGGGTGTAACCTGTCTCAACCGCTAATGATACTATCCAGCCTTGCTCTAGCTGTAATCCCAGAAGTACGGGTTACAGATAAGGGTCTAGTTGACGTAAAGAGGCAGGAAATAATCCACTGACTAACCGTTGCCGAAAGTGATTTGACCCGTCTTCGGATCCATGGACTCGATCTCTACCAGGGAGAAGATCGGTTTCCCCCTGCTTTTCAGTTCTTGGTAGCCTCCCGAGCCCTTCTTTCTTATTACGAATCCGTAGCCGACCACCTTAACCGATTGAGCTTCCATAATGTCCGTCAGGGTGCTGGCGGTTCTACCCGTAAAGAGAAAGTCGTCGACTATCAGAACACGATCCTCGGGTACAAAATAATTTCCGGATACAGCCAGCGTGGTCCTGTTTTGCTTGGTCGGGGACTTGATTGTCCGAACTTCTTCCCCGCTCATCGTTGTCGGAACTCCCTTTTTGGCGTAAACCACTTCTACTTCCTTACCCTGGTTCGTGAGGTTTTCTGCAGTCGTGTAAGCGATGATATTTCCCGCCGCCTCCGCCGTTAGTACCTTGGTAACTCCCAGGTCCTTGAATTTTTCCGCCATTGCCTGACCGATTCTGTTGAGAAGGGCCGGCGAGACCTTGTGGTTTAAAAAGCTATCGACCTTTAAAAATTCCTCTCCCAGAACTTCTCCCTGCTCTTTTATTTTTTCGACCAAAGCTCGTTTCGCCGATTCAATTATTTCTGACATAATTCTCCTAACCTGATTGGGTTGCTCTCCTAATCCAGACTCCTTCGGACTCGCTTCCGAGAAATCTATCTTCTTCCAGTACCGGCTTTCCCCGTAAAAATGCGAAGCGAGGCCACCAGCGGGCCGTGCGTCCCGCGTAAGGGTTAAAATCCGAATTCATGTGGAGATTATCGGCGTTGAGAACTTTTTCTTTCGTCGGATCGAGCACTACCAGGTCGGCATCCGTGCCGATTGCCAGACTGCCCTTTTCCGGATAAAGTCCGAATATTTTTGCCGGGTTTTCGGAAATCAACTGGACTACCCTTTCAATTGATAACCGGTCTTCGTCCACTCCTTCGGTGAATAACAAAGGGGCTAGCGTTTCGATTCCCGGAAGTCCCTGGGGAATATTCAAGAAATC
Source organism: Bipolaricaulia bacterium (assembly GCA_042218715.1). Classification (GTDB taxonomy): domain Bacteria; phylum Bipolaricaulota; class Bipolaricaulia; order M55B111; family M55B111; genus JAGXLP01. Next base: position 12,022 of record JBDGQU010000194.1, read on the forward strand.
GTTTTTGAACGGTTCTTTCTGGTCGTTGGTAAACGGGCAATGGTCAGTAGCAACCGAATCAATCAAGCCTTCTTCCAACCCTCGCCATAGCGCCTCCCTGTCTTCCGCTTTCCTTAAGGGTGGAGTTGCTGCGTAAAGGTATCCCTGGTCTCCTTCGTAACTTGATTCGGTGAGTAAAAGGTACTGAGGGCAAGTTTCCCCCGTCAGCGCCCCTACGGTTTTCTTTCCCTCTTCGAGCAAGTCGATACTTTCCCCGGTAGTGAGGTGGGCAAGATGAGGATTTCCTCCCGCTCGACCGGCGATATGTGTTATTTTATCTACGGCGAGCGATTCCGAAATGTCGGGCCGGCTTTTTGGATGGTTCTTGATCGACGTTTTCCCGGAGCGGCGTAACTTTTCCCGTTCGTGACGTACGATCTCGTCGTTCTCGCAATGAACCATGCTCTTACCGCCGAGCCGGTCTATGGTCGAAAACGCTTCTCTCAGCTCGCCGTCCGGGGTTCTTCGATTCGATTCGCCGTAAGCGGTGAAGAACTTGAACGAGGTTACCCCGAGATCGACTGCCTTTTTTAGATCCTCTGGCTCTATAGAATCTAATCCGTAAAGAGTACCGTGGAAGGAATAGTCTATGGGAGAGACCTTAGCTTCTTCCTTTCTCGACTTGATGGCTTCCGCGGGACTCTGGTCCGGACCGGGCGTGGTAAAGTCGATTATCGTGGTAACTCCGCCCCATACTCCCGCTCTTCCACCGGTAAAGAAATCGTCGGACGAAACCGTGTTTGAGACCGGAAGACTCATGTGAGTGTGGGAATCGATAAATCCCGGGGCTACGTAACACCCGGTTGCATCGTATTCCATTTCCGGTGATTTTGCCTTGAGATCCTTACCGATTGCCGCTACCTCCTCACCGACAATCCCGACGTCGGCTTCGAACGAATTGCCCCCAAAGACGACGACCCCGTTCTTTATTACCCTATCAAATTTCATTATTCTCTCCGGAATTGGTTCCTATTCTTTCAACCAATCGAGCGGCGACTTTTTTTCGGTATTCTGCCGAACCCCTGATATCGCTTATCGGGGAAATTCGGTCCTTCAGTAATTTTTTTGCTCTGTAAACGGTCTCTTCGTTCAGTTCCTTTCCCCGTAAGAACTCCTCTACGGAAGTGACCCTGACCACGGTGGGTGCCACGGCTCCGTAGGCGAGGCGTAACTCCTCCACGACTCCACCGTTTTCTTTCAGGAGATATCCCATGGAACAAACAGAGATGTCTAGGGCGGTTCGCCTCCCGACCTTTTCGAAGTAACTCGAAAACTCTTCCCCGATTCTTGGGAGCCTTATATTTTTAAGGTATTCGCCCCGAGATAGTTCCGTTTCCCCGGGACCGGTGATGAAATCCTTAACGGACATCTGGCGCTCTCCTTCTCGGCTCGCCAGGGTTAACTCGGCGTCCAACAGGTAAAGTGCGATTAGTGTATCGGCGGACGGGGAAGCATTGCAGATATTGCCTCCAATCGTCGCCATATTTCTGAGCTGAGTTGCCCCTACGGCTCTGGCGGATTCGGCAAGGACCGGCAATTCATTCCGGATCAGTGGTGATTTGGCGATCTCGCTGAAAGTTGCCGTAGCGAGGACGGTTATCTCTTTTTCCGACTTTTCCAGCTTCGGTCCGGTTAGTACTTCCGTAATATCGATTATTCTGTCGGGGTTTAATAGGTCCTTTTCCATTTTTACGAATAGATCCGTCCCCCCGGCAAGGAGGTGATAATTTCCCTCCTCCATGAGGGAAAATAGACCGGGTTCGTCTTCAGGTACGAGCAAGTCAAATCCCAATTTCGGTCCCCTCCTCCGCCAGGTACGAATTTATCCTGGTTAAGTCGCCTTTTTCGTTTACGTCAATAATCACGCCTCGGTCATCCGTCGGAACTGAGGTCAACTCTTTCTGGTTCTCGTTAATTATTTCTCTGGCCCCTTTGTCGCCCGAGACTTCTTCAAGTAACTGATCCTCCCATTTTTGGTTAACGTAAACGGGAAAACCCCTCTTTCCCCGAAAGCTCGGAGCCACAAGGGAAGCTCCGGTAACCGCTTTTTTCAGCACCGCTTCTATTATCGAAGGACGAACGAGAGGCATGTCGCCAAGGAAAAATACGAAACCGGTGCTCTCCTCTCGGGTCCCGAGTACTCCACGTTTCACAGAAGTACTCATACCTGCTTCCCAGTCCTCGTTTTCAATTATCCTAAACCCTTTTGCGTCAATAGACCTCTTTATCTGACCCGCACGGTAACCCAGGATTAGCAGGGGATCGAATCTCCAGTTGATTTTTCCTACCGAGTCCAGTACGTACTGGAGTAAAGGTTTGCCGTTTATCGGTGCTAGTTGCTTTACACCGTCGTATCTAGCCCCTCTCCCCGCAGCCAAAACTAACGCGGATGGATTCCAGGGATCAGACGTCAACTTTATCCCCCTCGGATCTCATTTGCTCCGCCGCTAATTCGATCGCGTCGACTATTTTAACGTACCCCGTGCAGCGACAGATATTACCCTCTATCCATTCCCGTATTTCGTCACGAGTCGGGTCGGGATTGGTTTCCAGAAGCTCGATCGCGACCATGACGAATCCGGGGGTACAAAACCCACACTGAACTCCACCGGACTCCACAAAAGCCTGCTGAACGGGATGAAGGTCGCCGTCTTTAGCCAGACCCTCTACGGTTAGAATTTCTTTTCCGTCAACCTGGGCAACGTAAGTAAGGCAAGATAGGACGGACTTCCCGTCAACTAATACGGTACAGGCACCACACTCCCCGACTCCGCAGCCTTCTTTGACCCCGGTAAACCCTAACTCATCTCTCAGGAGGTCGATCAACCTCAGGTCCTCCTCGACCTCGAGCTTATAATCCTCTCCGTTGACTTTTAGTTCTACTTCCATTACTCCTCCCGATACACGAGAAAATTCGGCCTAACACTCGACGCAGGATTGATTTTAGAAGCTGAGCCCGTGGTTCTCCAGGGCCCTGTCAACCTCTGACAGCGTCGGCTCTATTTCCATTGGACCCTTGACGCCCTTCTTCGCGGCGCTTACGTCCTTCAACCCGCTTCCGGTAATGAAAACACCAACTGAGTTGCTGTCGGCCAGATTTCCTTCAACCAACGATTTCTTCAGCCCCGCGTAAGCAGTGGCCGCTGCCGGTTCGGCAAACACGCCCCGTTTTCGAGCGAGTTCAACGAGAGCCGAGGTTATCTCTTCGTCGGAGACGGTAAGAAATCGACCCCCGTTATCGTAAGTGTACTTGACCGCTTTGACTATATCACGGGGCTTACCGACGGAGATACTGTCCGCTATTGTGGCTGCCGATTGGTCCTTTATCTCCAGATCCCCGCCGTCGTATCTATTAAAGGCGGAAGCTATAGGGTTCGCACCTTTAGCCTGAACCCCGATCACTTTCGGCGGTTCGTCTATCAACCCGATCTCGTCGAGTTCTTTGAATCCTTTGCATAGTCCGCTGATTATAGAGCCGTCCCCCACCGATACAAATACTTTATCGGGGAGGTCCCAGTCAAGTTGATGGGCCATTTCTAGCGCTCCCGTCTTTTTCCCCTCCACCAGGTAGGGGTGGATTGCCGCTGAGCGGTTGTACCAATCGTACTTCTCGGCTGCTTTTAGACATAGGTCGTAAGCTTGATCGTAACTACCCTCGACGGCGAAGACGTTTGCCCCATAGACAAGAAGCTGGGCGATCTTCGCTTCCGGCGCAGCCGCGGGAACGAATATCACCGTCTCCATCCGGGAAGCCGCTCCCAACCCGGCAAGTGAGCTGGCCGCGTTTCCCGTGGAGGCACAGGTCATCGTACTAATACCTCGTTGCCGCGCCGCCGCAACTGCCAGAGCCGTAGCCCGGTCCTTGTAGGATGCGGTCGGGTTACCACTGTCGTCCTTTATCCAAATTCTATCTAGCTCGTCGGTTAGTTCGTGGAATCCGTAAAGGGGCGTACCTCCAACTCTAAGTGGGGGAAGGTTGTCCAGGTCTTCTATCGGCAGGAGAGGAGAATACCGCGTAATATCAGTTGCGGCTCCCTCCTTGAGGTTTTCCCGGAATTCTTCTCCAGCAGAGTCGTAATCGTAGAGTACCTCCAGCGTGCCTTTCCTCGTTCCGCAGGCTGGGCAGGTGTACTCGAGTTCGGTCGGGCCGTAAACTTTTCCGCAGGAAACGCATCTTAGTCCAGTTATATTTTTCATGTTAATTATTCCACCTTAGGTTTTCGTTTGATTAGGAAGTGATAATTGTCCTGTGAACCAATCTATCACGACCTATTATGGTTATTTTCTTTGAAAATTTCGGATTGACTTGATCAATATTACTTAACTCGAATATTCTTTTAAACCAAAATTGGGCCGTTTTGACTTTGTAGATTAACAAGGAAGAGTTAATAGAACGACTTATTTGATAAACGAGAGTTAGTCCAGCACCCAGTTTAATATAGATTATCAACCGGTGAAAAATACTTTCACCAAAAACCTCTTCTGTAAACTGGTTTCATTTTTGAAGTCCATATTAAACTGGGTGCTGGACTAATTTTCACCTGTAAATACTCCTTACGGATAACCCTTTTCGTCTCGAAATTACGAGTCCTAACCTAAATCCGAAGCTTTTCCGGGCATAGCCGGATTTATGTTTGATTTAGAGTGACGTGCCCGATATATTTACCTTGCGTGACTACGGATAGTCTGGACTGAAAGGAGATTTTCAACTGAACTACGAACAACCGGGAGGTAAAGATGACCAATATACCGTTTTCGGCAGAAGAAACGCTCAAGATAGCCATTCGTATCGAGGAGAACGGAAGACAGTTCTACGAGGGGATGGTTTCGGAAGTAGAGGAAACCGCTTTACAGGACCTGTTTGGGGACCTGGCCGACCAGGAAGTAAAGCACAGACATACCTTCGAAGATATGCTGGGTGAGGCGGAGATAGAACGGGGTGAGGATATAAGTTCCTTGCTTTACGGTAAGCTAGAGGATTCCTATCTCAAGGCTCTGGCCGACTCCAAGATATTTAACCCGGCGAACGAGAACATCAGAGCTGCGAAACAAATAGATGATAGGGACGAGCTGATTACCGTGGCTATATCTTTGGAGAAGGACACAATTCTCTATTATTACGAAATACTTGAATCGGCCTCTTCCCCGGACGATCAGGAGTTGATAAAGCAAGTGATCGAGGAGGAAAAAACACACGTTAAACGCCTGGCAAAGCTGTTGTAAGTGTAAATACCCTGGGCATGAGATGAACTGTCATTCGAGTTTCTATGAATGGGTTAATCCCCTTGCTAACTACGTTGGGTAGGGAGGTTTCCATAGATCACTTACTGGAGCCACAAAGGTAATTAATATTTTTGACAACCCTCCTCGTTTAGTACATCTTGTTAACCTATTATTCATGATAGGGAGGTGTAATTTTGACCAGGTTACCGATTAGAACGGGGGCAGTGGTATTGATTGTAGTACTCGCCCTGACTTCCTCTGCCTTTGCTCAAGAGGGGACGGATGAATCGTCTCCGGCAATTACCACGGAGGAGTTGAACCAGTTAAAGAGCAGGATCGACAGTCTGGAACAGAAGGTGAAGAAGTTAGCTTCTGTGCAAGCGGAACTGGACCAGACAGTGGAGTCAAACCAGTCCACTATTTCCGAATTAAAGGCAGAACAAAAGAAGTTAACCGATTCCCTCGATTCCCTGAAAAATACCGTTTCCGAACTAGAGACGCAGGCGGAAACTATACCTAAATTGGATAAGAGGTTTGAGACGCTTCAGGGAAGAGTAGAGAAACTTGTGAGCGAAGTTGGGAAGCTCAGCCAGGAAACTTCGAACGAAGGAACTAAGGTTAGTGAGTTGACCGACAAACTGGGAGCAGTTCGAGATGATCTGACCGGGATCAGGAAGGATTTGGTCGAGATAAAAGATAACTTGAAAAGTGTCAGACAAAACACGTTCGACAACGAAAAAAGACTGGCTAATCTTGAGGAAAACTACAAGGCTTCGGCGAGGAGAAACCTCCTGGTGGCTGCCAGTGGAATAGTTATCGGCCTCGTTGCGATAACGTTATATTGGACCTAATCGAACTAATAATCTACGGTCGGAGGCAGTCCGGCCAACCGTTCCGGATAATGCTTTCTTCCGCGGGAAAATCTGGCGGCAAAATATTTTTCTAATTTAAATTATGTCAATCCTGAATAATTTGATTCTCCGAGGTTTCAAGTCGTTCAACAAGAAGACGACCATTCCGTTTCCCAAGCAGGGGCTGACGGCTATCATCGGCGAGAACGGGTCCGGTAAATCGAATATAGTGGACGGATTAACCTTTGTCATGGGCCAGAGATCGTCTAAACTGAGGGCTAACAGGCTGAGCCAGTTGATCTATAACGGTGGCGAAAACGGAACGGCGGCTGATAGAGCCCGAGTAACCATAACCCTGGACAACAGCGACGATAGGTTTTCGGAGATAGTCAACGAAGTGCTGGAAAACGGGGAAAACCCGGACGAAATAACCATTGGGCGGAAAGTAACTCATAATTCATCGGCCTACAAATTCATGGGCAAAAACTGCAAGAGGTCGGTTATAGACGATATCCTCGATGCGGCAAACATGGACCCGAGTCGTCATCACATAGTCAACCAGGGTAAAGTAACGGAAATAATCAACATGAGTGCTACAAACAGAAGGGGGATAATAGACCGCCTGGCAGGTATAAGCGAGTACGACGAGCGAAAGCAGCAGGCGATAAGGGATCTCAGGGACGTTAAGGAAAAACTTAGGACCAATCGAGTCATCCTGGGAGAGCGTAGGAGTCAGCTTAACAGGTTGGAAAAAGAAAGAAACGCGGCGTTGAACTATAAGGAGAAGGAAGAAGAACTGGAACTCGTGGAGAAGTCCATAGATCACAAGAAGGTGAAAAACAAGCGTGAAGAGTTGAAGAAGTTCCAGGAAAAGGAAAAGCGGATAAAGGAAAAGCTGTCCGGTCTCGAAAAAAGACTGGAAAAGACGGACAAAAAGGCGGAGAAGAAGGAAAAGAAATTGAAGGAACTCAAAGAGGAACGGGAAGGAGATCAGGAGAAGCAACTTTCGAAAGAGGTCGAACAGGTTAAGATGGACCTGGTCCAGAAGCGGGGAGATATCCGGTCCTGGGAAAAAGAGGTAGACAACCTTAAGGACACCGTGGGGGAATTGAAGAAGCTCAAGAACCAGGCTAAGTCGAAGTCCAAAAAGAAAAAACGCTCGGTTAAGGCGTTACTGAATAGTGGAAGAGGAGGGATCTACGGGACAATAGAAGGCCTGATGGAAGTAGACCCCGAATACCAGGTAGCCCTGGAAACGACAATAGGGGGTCACCTTCAGGATCTGGTAGTAGACAGCCGGTCGACGGCGATCGAGTCCGTAAATTATTTGAAGGAAAATAACCTGGGCCGGGCAAGGTTCCTTCCGCTGAGAAGTATCTCAGGAAACAGAATGAGTCAGGCGTCCAAAAAAGCGCTGAAAATCTCCGGTGTTATCGATTACGCGATTGAACTCGTCGACTTCGATTCCAAATACCAGAGAGCCTTTCAGTACGTCTGTCGTGATACCCTGATCGCGGAAAACCTGGAAGCAGTGGAGGAAGCAGAGAACGTGAGGGTCGTTACCCTGGACGGTGACGTGTTGAGCCGAGGTGGGGCCGTGAGTGGAGGTACCGCAAAGAAGAAACGAGGAAATTCGACCAATAAGAGGAAGAAAGAACTGAAAGAAAAAATAGAGACGAAACAAAAGAGAATTAACCGTCTGGAAAGCCGAATCGAAGATGGCAAAAAAGAACTTCAAAACCTCAAGAAAAAGATGGAGAAAAAGGAAAAACAGCTTGAGGAGCGGACGGAAATGGACAAGGAGCTCAAGGAAAAGTCCGAGAAGCTCGAATCCGAGCTGGGCGAACTCAAACAGAGGCAAAAAGAACTTTACCGAAAAACGGAACGGCAAAAACGGAAGAAGGATAGCGTTGAAAAGGATCTCCAGGGAGTAAAACGGGACCTCAAGAACTTGAACGAACCGGAGGAGGACCTCGACTTCATCGACAAACCGTTGAAAGAATTAATTACGAAAAAGAGAAACTTGAAACGCGATCTTGATCGCCTTCAGCCGGTCAACATGAAGGCGATCGACGAGTACGAAAACTTCAAAAACCAGGTTGAGGAACTGGAGGAAAAACTAAAACGGTTGCGAAAAGAGAAAAGAGAGGTAGAGCGGCTAATAGGTAAGATAGAAGAAGAGAAGAAGCAAAAATTCTACTCTACTATGGAGGAACTCTCGGAATACTTCGAGACGATATTTCAGAAGCTTTTTGACGGGGGAAGTGCCCACCTGGAGCTGAGTCGGGAGGGTGACATCGACTCTGGTCTGGTGATTAAAGCTAATCCACCGGGGAAGGAATTAATTGTTCTGGATTCCCTTTCCGGGGGAGAAAAGACTTTAACGGCGATTGCGTTCATTTTTGCACTACAGGAAATGAATCCGGCGCCAGTCTACGTGATGGACGAGATAGATGCCGCGCTGGATCAACGGAAGTCGACGAGAGTAGCGGATTTGCTGGAGGAATATTCTTCCGACGCTCAGCTGATATTGATCTCCCACAACGAGGAGACGGCAAAGCACGCGGACCAGGTTTTCGGAGTCTCGATGTCCGACGGGCAGTCGGAAGTACTGTCCATTAAACTAAATTAAAGGGGACGGTATGGTAGAACGTTCAGAGGAGAATCCGGGGTTTACCGGTCGGGCCGGAGTCGTATCCGCGGAAGAGTTGTCGCACCCGGATTGGCGAGACAGGCTGGACGAGTACGTCTACACCGAGGACCCCTGGAATATTTCTGTTGACGAGCTTGCTTCCGGGTTCATGCGGGAACTGGACGAGATGGGTGGCAAAAACCTGGAACTCTCGGGTAGAATGGTGTTGACCTGCGCCGTATTGCTTCGAGCCAAAGCAGAAAAGTTGGGGGGTCGAAACCAGTCTCCCGAAGAAGAGTTCGAAGAAGAAATGGATCAGGGATTCTGGGGGTACGAGGAATTCGAAAACGATAGATACGTTCCTAGCCTGGAACTTCCTCTGAAACGGATGAGCGAAAGAGCGGTGACCACCGACGAGTTGAGCGAGGCTTTTTCGAGTGCGATAGAGGTCTACGAGAGAAGAGAGGAACGCTGGGAGGCAGAAGAGGAAGAGTCACCTTACGGCTGGGGCATGGAACTTGACGACGAGGAAAGCTTTCAGGTCAAACTTCAGAGGCTATACAGAAAAGTTAAGCAAAAGTTCTCTCGAGGAAAGGAAGTTCTATTCTCGACTTTGCTGGATCAGGATACCAAAGAAGAGAAATTTCAGACGTTTATGGAGCTTCTCCACCTTCAGTCGGAAGGGAAGATCCAGTGTAAGCAAGAAAAGCCGTTTAGCGAGATAAAGGTCCGTCTCCAGGAAGAAGATAACCCCGAAGACCAGGAATCGGAGCCGGCTGAATAAGATGAGTAATTCCGAAGTCGACGATCTCGCGACCGAAGACTCCTCGAAGTCGATTATCGAAGCAGCCCTATTCCTCGCCAGCGACCCGGTACCCAGGTCGGAACTTCGTGATCTCACGGGGTTATCCGAAGAGGAGCTTAACCAGGTTTTGGAAGACTTGAAACGAGATCTAAGCCATCCCGATCGCGGGTTGAAGCTAAGCGAAAACAACGGAAAATATTGTTTTAGAATAAAACGGGAATTACTCGATAGGGTAAAGTACCTCGCCCCCCACCAGGACATGTCTAAAGGAACGTTGAGAACGCTTTCCGTGATTGCTTACAACAGTCCCGTACTTCAGAAGGAAGTGATCGATATAAGGGGCAACGGAGCCTACGACCACATAGACCAGCTGATAGACCGGAATTTTGTGAAATCCGAGAAAGAGGGACGGACGAAACTGCTTTCCGTGACCCAGTATTTCCTCGATTACTTCGGGCTGGACGACCTGGAAGAACTGAGACAGGGAGAAGACGCTCCCGAAAACGTGTCTAACTAAAGTTCTCCAGGTACTCGGCCTGATCCTTCGTCAGTTCGTCCAGGTCAATTCCCAAACTATTCAGCTTAATTTCCGCTACAGTTCGATCCACTTCCTCAGGCACGGAATACAGTTCGTCGTCTAATCCGCTGGCTTCCAGCAGGTGGTTAATAGTCAGCGTCTGTAGGCCAAAACTGATGTCCATTATTTCCGTCGGGTGCCCGTCCCCTGCCGCCAGATTGACGAGTCGACCTTCTGCGAGGAGGTATATTTCTCTTCCGTCTTCTAACGAAAATCGCTCCACGTTGTCCCGGACTTCTTCCCGGCTTTCGGAGAGTTCTTCCAGGGCGTCTATATCGATTTCTACGTCGAAGTGACCGGCGTTGGCGAGAATCGCCTTGTCCTTTAACTTCTTTATGGCTCGTTCCGGGATCGCGTCGATATTACTCGTCGAGGTAATAAAGAAGTCTCCTTCGGGGGCCGCGCGTTCAATATTCATCACCCGATGGCCGTCCATTTTCGCTTCCAGTGCCTTTACCGGGTCTATCTCGACCACGATCACATCCGCTCCCATGCCGTCCGCTATCCGCGATATACCTTTTCCACACCAACCGTACCCGACTACAACGACCGTGCTACCGGCTACAGTGAGGTTCGTATTACGCGTTATAGCGTCCCAGGTCGATTGCCCGGTTCCGTAACGGTTGTCGAAGAGATATTTCATTCGGGCGTCGTTTACGGCGAACATAGGGAAGTTAAGTTTTCCCTCTCGATTCAGGACCCGAAGACGGTTGACTCCCGTTGTTGTCTCTTCCGCTCCGCCGATGATTCCCTCGCTCAGCTCTTCCAGGGGGCCGTGCAACTGTTTTACGAGATCTCCTCCGTCATCTATAATCAGGTCGGGTTCGCTGGTTAAAACGTGATTGAGCTGGCTTTCGTACTCCTCTTCACTGACTCCCCAGCGGGAAAATACGGTTATATTTTCCTCCTCGTTTAACGCCGCGGCGACGTCATCCTGGGTCGAGAGAGGGTTGCTGCTCGTTATGTAAACCTCTCCACCTCCGGCCTTAAGTGCAAGTGCTAAACGTGCGGTCTTCGCCTCCAGGTGAATACTCACCCCAAATCTGTGACCGGCAAACGGCTTCTCCTTTGAGATCCGATCCTCTATTTCCGCCATAACCGGCATGTGTGATTCAACCCAGTCTATTTTTTTCCAACCCTGAGGGGCAAGGCCAGGGTCCGCTACTCTTCCTTTGTCGTTAGTCATTTAACAAAAACCTCCCATTGTTATCTTGATATCGTCGTATCGTCCCTACCTCTAAACAACCGCAGAAGAATCCATAAGTTGCGAAAATAAACATGATAAATTAAAGCCAATTTATCCCGGATAATCAACGATAATTCCAGTAGACAGTTCAGAGTCCTCAGTTTTCAGCCGATGAATGGTCTCCTGCAACGAATCGGCCTAGCAGAGGCACCGGGGATGCTCTCTCTTCCCCAGCAGGGGGTCCCTGCGCCCCCGTTAGTATAGAGATTCATTAGATCCATAACCGAGGCTTTCTAACCTCATTCAAAACCCCCGATAGCCGAGGCTTTCCAGCCTCGGTGTCAACATAGGTCGAAGTGTAAGGGTGTAAAAAATCCGATAGCCGGGGTTTTCCAGACTCGATATGTCTACCAAAATTAGCCGAGAGTGCCCCAGGGCTTGCCCTGGGGGTGAATCGGCTGTTTTGAGTCCAGCACCCAATTGAGAGAACGCTTATCTGGTTTAATTAGCGAGCGAATTTATTATCAGCTTTGCCCATAATTAAAAGATTTACGATTATTGGGCCAAGTATCATGCCCTCAATTGGGTGCTGGGTCAATTTTTCGTTTTTCAAATTCGATGTTATTTCCCCAATTGTATTTTTATATGCCCCGGCCTGTGGCCGGGGTTCTTGACTCTATAACTCCCGATAGTCGAGGCTTTCCAGCCTCGGTGTAGACCTGGGTCGAAGTGTTTGATTATTTACTTTGGTAGAAACTACGTGGAATCTACCGAAGGTAGAATTATGACACTTCCACCAACCATCACAACGGGTCTAGAAAGACCCGCCTATCGAGAAATTAATAATGGAGGGGCACCCGAACCCACGTTAATACATCTTTTAACCCCCGATAGCCGGGGTTTTCTAACCCCGGTGTCGACGTAGGAGGAAGTGTTTAGTTAATCGCCTTCGGTAGGAAATACGTTGCAAATACCGAAGCAGATGATTCCACACTTCCACCAACCATCACAACAGGCTTGGAAAAGCCTGCCTATCGAAAAAGGTACATAAGGGCCAGAGGAAGGTTATGACACTTCCACCAACCATCACAACGGATCTGGAAAGCCCCGCCTATCGAGAACGGTGGAATTTGGAAAGAGCTTACGCCGATACTTGCAAAATCTC
>JBDGQU010000195.1:0-2113 GCA_042218715.1 Bipolaricaulia bacterium
GTCGTGTATTGCCTGCTGGCGCAGGTCTTCTTCCAGACGAACTCGACTTATTTCCTCCCGCAAGTGATTGGATAGGATCTCGGCAAGTTCCACGTCTTCTTCGTCGAAACTTCCCACCTCCTTGGAAACTACCTGAAAAACACCGACCTCACCAATAGGTACACTGATAAAGGCCCGGAATTCTTTATTCGTGGGTTTGGCTTCAGGGTGTTCTCTTAAATCATCTCCCCAGATGGTTTCGCCCCGCTCGGCTGTTAATCCACCAATCCCTTCCCCTATTTTATACTTACTGGTTTGGTCAATGCTTAGGCCTGAGGAGATGGCTTTTGTTTCGAGGTATTCACCTTCGATCAAGTCGATAGCACAGAGTTCGAAATCTAGGATACTTTCGGAAACTTCGACTGCAGTCTGAAGGATACTTTCTTCGTCATTTTGCTTTTGTAGCTGATCTACTGCATCATGGAGATGTCTTAATTTATCCCGCTCCTCGTTTAACTCCTGCTGAGCCCGTTTTCGCTCGGTGATGTCTCTAGCTATGGAAAGTACTCTCTTCTCTCCATCCATCTCAAATACGTGTGAACTCACCTCCACAGGGATCAAGTCACCGTCTTTTGTTTCGTGTTGCATCTCGAAGGTTTTATGGCCTTCTGATATAAGGTCTTCCATTATATCCGGCACGTTTTCGGACAGACCCCCTCCATCTATATTTCGCGGAGCCATAGAGAGGAGTTCTTCTTTGCTGTATCCAAGCATTTCGCAGGCCACATCGTTTACTTCAATGAACTGGCCTGGCATTCCCTCTTCAGTGAGTTTGTGCACGTACATTGCATCATTTGCCTTGTTAAATATCTGACGGTATTTCTTTTCCCGTTCTTGCAGTTTCCTTTCGGCTTCCTTCCGAGTAGTAATATCTCGCATAACCGCTACTACACCGTGTATTCTCTTTTCACTTTTGAGGGGATAATACATTATCCTGAGTTGCCTCTGTCCTTTTGTAGGATGAGTCCTCTCCATCTCGTAGTCTATCCTCTCACCCTGCAGGCACCTGTCCACCCGAGGCTTGACCTCATTTTCAAAGGCAGAGTCGCTGATCAAGTCCCCTAATTTATAATTACGTATCTCCTCTTCCCCGACATTATAAAACCCTCTGTAAGCCGGGTTTGCAAAGATATAGTTATAGTCTTCGTCGCAGGCAGCTATTAAATCGTCCGAACCTTGCACGGCCATTTGGTATTGCTCCAGTTGTTCTTGAGTCCGTTTCCTCTCGGTTATGTCCCTGTTGATAGACAGAGAGGCGGTCTCTCCTTCGTATTCAATCGGGGTGATCAGGACTTCCGTCCAGTATTCGGTTCCGTCTTTTCGTCTCTTTTTCTCGGTAAAGTTCACGGTCTCTCCCTGTTTTATCTTTTTATCGCCTGTTTTGTAGTCAATAGTCTCCGGTGCTTCCGCAGCTATGTCGTCCTCGATATTCATCCCGAGAAGCTCTTCCTCGGAGTAGCCGGTCTGGTCTTCGGCTGCCGTGTTTGCCTCGAGAATCCGGCCATGATCTTCTCCGACTTTGGTTATAAATACGGCATCCCCCAGTTCCTCGAAGTAACTCTGGTATCTTTCTTTGTTTCTTCTGAGTTCTTCGTTTGCCTCCACCCGTTCTGAAATATCCCTGACGGTTACCAGAATTATCTTTTGGCCCTTGATCTCGAGAATCTTGCCCTTCAACTCTACGGGAATTTCTGTTCCGTCTTTTTTAATTTTAGTCGTTTCTAGTGGTTCCCCCGAGCGGGTGGCCTCGTCAACTTGATCGGGGAGGAATATTGGAGCATCTTCCGGTTCCAGATCTTCAACATCGAGGTTGAGTAACTCTTCTCTCTCGTACCCAAGCATCCGACAGGCTTCCTCGTTAACCCTCAAGATGTTGCCCTCGAGGTCTTCAAGAAAGAGGGCTTCAGGTAGGCTCTCTAGTAACTTCTGGTACTCCTTATCTGATAAAATCATTTTATCCCCCGTTAATTATCCTCAAACTTTACCCGTCCCTCCCGGAGCGTCTCAAGGAGTACGTCGACTATTTCCGGATCAAACTGAGTGCCTGCGTTGTCTCGTAGCTCCCGGAGTGCTT
>JBDGQU010000196.1:0-4170 GCA_042218715.1 Bipolaricaulia bacterium
ATAGAACCCGGTTCCGGTGGAGCAGGTCGTGAAAGTGCCATGAGGATGATGGCCTCACAGGGATTCGACCTGGTAATAGGCGTAGGGTTTCTGTTTTCCGATACGGCTAATTCCATAGCCAAAGAATTCCCGAACGTCAAATTCGCCGTCGTGGATTACTCGGCCGGAGAGACCATACCTTCAAACCTCAGGGGTCTGTCCTTTGCCGAACAGCAGGGCTCCTTTCTGGTAGGCGCACTTGCAGCCATGAAGACCGAGACGGATAAAGTAGGCTTCGTCGGAGGTTTCGAGTCTCCGCTGATCAAGAAGTTCGAGGCAGGCTTCCGTTCTGGCGCACTCTACGTAAACCCCGACCTCGACATCACCGCAAAGTACGTCGGTACCACCGGAGCGGCATTCGCCAACCCGGCAAAAGGCAAGGAAATTGCCAAGGCGATGTACAACAATAACATAGACGTAATCTACCACGCGGCTGGTCTTTCCGGGACGGGCGTCATCGAAGCGGCAGCTGAAACCGGAAACTACGCAATCGGCGTCGACTCCGACCAGAACTATCTGGCACCCGGACACGTCCTGACCAGTATGCTCAAACGCGTGGACGTCGCAGTCTACAAGACCATCAGGGATGTCGTAAACGGCAACTTCGAAGGTGGAAAGGACAAGATCTTTGGCCTGGCAGACGACGGTGTAGGTTACGCACTCGACGTTTTCAATAGAGTAGAAGAGTTCCCGAAACAGGTGGAACAGCTCAAGGCCACCGGGAAGGTAACACTGCCCGCCCTTGGCAAGATCACTATCGCTCCAAAGAAGATCGAGAAGCTACCCGAGGAGAACCTGGTCACTGATAGCATGGTTGCCAGGGTAAACGAACTCAAGAAAATGATCGTCGAGGATCAGTTCACGGTACCCGCAACTCCGAAGAAGGTAACTCCAGAAGATCCAGTTATTAGGAAGTAAAAACCACAAATTGAACAGAAACGGGTCCGGTAGCAAAATATAACTACCGGGCCCGACCTATTTAATTAAACCAACTAAAACAGTGCTAGAGGGGGTTTACCTTGGAACAAGATAACGCAACGAGAGACCCTCTGATCGATATGGAGGGGATTACCAAACGCTTCCCCGGGGTTCTGGCAAACGACTCCGTCGACTTCTCCGTCGAGAAAGGGGAGATCCACGCCCTGGTCGGCGAAAACGGGGCCGGAAAGACGACGCTGATGAAGATCCTCTACGGCCTCTACGGAATGGACGACGGCCAGATCTACTTCAGGGACGAACCCGTCGAGATAGAGGATCCCAAAGCGGCAAACCAGCTGGGAATAGGGATGGTCCACCAGCACTTCATGCTCGTCCCGCCACTTTCAGTCGTAGACAACATTACCCTGGGCAGGGAGATAGCAAATTACGGCGTTCTGGACAGGGAAGAGGCAAAGGAAAGGATAAGGGAACTGGCCAGCGACATAGGTTTCGATATTGATCCCGAAGCCACCGTCGAGGACCTCTCGGTCGGAGTCCGCCAGCGCATAGAAATCCTGAAAGTGCTCTTTAGAGAAGCGGAAGTCCTGATTCTCGACGAACCCACGGCGGTCCTAACTCCGCAGGAAGTAGAAAGCCTTTACGAAATTCTCAATAACCTTCAGGAAGGCGGGAAGACGATAATATTTATTACCCACAAGCTCAACGAAGTAATGGATATAGCCGATCGCGTTACGGTAATGAGGGACGGAAAGTACGTCGGAACGAAAAAGATAGAAAACACCTCCAAAAACGAACTGGCCAACATGATGGTCGGACGAGAGGTACTTCTCCGGGTTGAAAAAGAGGAAACCGAACGCGGAGAGGAACTCCTTCGTGCCGAGAACCTGACCATCAGGGGCGAGGAAGGCAACAAGGTGGTAGACGACGTCTCGTTTACGGTAAGCGAGGGCGAGGTATTCGGGATTGCCGGAGTCCAGGGGAACGGCCAGTCCAAACTGATAGAAGCCCTGACCGGTATCGAGGAGTTTTCCTCTGGTTCCGTCGAGATCCAGGAATCGGACCTGACGAAAGCCGACGGCCAGGAATTGAGGGAGGCCGGAGTAGGACACATACCCGAAGACAGGCTTCAGCGAGGCCTCATAACGGAGTTCACGGTTACGGAGAACTTCGTACTGGGTTACCACCCGTTCGAGCGCTACTCCAGCCGGGTCTTCATGAAACTAAAGGAGATGGATAGTCACGCCAAACAAGCCGTCGAAAAATTCGATATAAAGACTCCCTCTACGAGAACACTTGTCGAGAGCCTCTCCGGAGGAAACCAGCAGAAGCTGATCGTAGCCAGAGAGCTATCCCAGCAGCCCAACCTGCTGATAGCCGCACAGCCGACCAGAGGAATAGACGTAGGCGCGATCGAGTTCGTCCACAAGCGACTCATGGAAGAACGGGCAAAAGGCAAGGGGCTATTGCTGGTCTCTTCCGAGCTGGACGAGATAATGTCCCTTAGCGACAGAATAGCCGTAATTTACGAAGGTGAGTTCACGGCCCTATTCGATTCGGACGAAACGACCAAGGAAGAGCTAGGTGTCTACATGACGGGCTCTCAGCGACAGGACAAAGAAGAGGTCCGCCGAAAAGCACTGGATGAAGTTTCAGAAGGAATGATGTAAACCTATGAAAAGCGAAGGAAGAAACGAATTCTTATTTAACGTACTGCTGAACGGTGTAGCGCCGCTGGTTGCAATTTTGATCGCCTTTGCCATTGGCGGAATAGTTATAGTCAGCCTCGGTACCAATCCGCTGGCGTTCTTTTCGAAGATGATCGCTCTGAACTTTGGTTCCATGAGAGGAATCAGTCAGATGATCTTCCGGGCGACTCCATATTTCTTTACCGCAATGGCGCTCTCCTTTGCGTTTAAAGCGGGACTGTTCAATATAGGTGCCGAAGGTCAGATGTTTATAGGCGGTCTGGCTCTGGCATGGGTCGGGTTCACCTTCAAGTTCCTTCCGTTTCCCATTCTCTTTGTTCTCTGCCTCGTGGCAGGATTCCTGGGAGGAGCTTTCTGGGGGGCGATACCCGGTTACCTCAAGGTAAAACGGGGAGCGCACGAGGTTATTACGACGATAATGATGAACTTCATCGCCATCGCAATGGTCCAGTACCTGGTCCAGAACCACTTCATGGATCCGGAGTGGGGAATACCCCATACACCAAGGGTAGCAAAAGGTGCTTACGCTCCGAGCCTGAATAAAATTATTCCCTGGTTCCCCTCCGGAGCAAGAGCGAACATAATGTTCCTGGTGGCACTGATTCTCGCCGGGCTCACGCTGGTCCTTCTCCAGCGAACCAGACTCGGCTACGAGATCAGAGCTACCGGTCTAAATCCGGGCTCCGCGGAGTACGCGGGAATAGATATTGCAAACAGAACAGTAATGACCATGGCGATAAGCGGTGGTTTCGCGGGGATGGCGACTGCGAACTTCATACTTGGACCCGGGAGCCACTACTTCCTGAAAAGCGAGTACGGAGGCATAGGTTTTTCGGGAATTGCCGTAGGTCTGCTGGGAAGGAACAACCCCGTGGGAGTGATACTTGCGGCGCTCCTATTTGGTTTCCTCGAGAACGGGGCGCTGGGTGTACAGCTATACTTCCCCAACGTACCTCGGCAGATCGTCGAGATAATGCAGGCAATCATCCTGATCATACTCGTAATAGTGCTCGAGCTAGCGCGGAAATTTATTCAAAGACTACAGAAGAGGGGTTAACGTGAACTGGATATTAGACTTAATCACGATTTCTACCCTGCTGGCCACGATTCGTATGGCTCTGCCCATTGCCCTTGCCGCTCTCGGCGGCCTGTTTTCCGAAAGCACGGGCGTGATAAACATCGCTCTGGAAGGAATAATCCTGATGGGGGCTTTTGCCGGCACGATCATCACGAACGCCACGGGTAGCCCTTTACTCGGCCTGTTAATGGCAATCGCAGCCGGGATGGGAATGGGATTGATTCATGCCGTCGCCTGCGTTACCTTCAAGGCAAATCACATAATAAGCGGCGTGGCGCTCAACCTGTTTGCAACCGGAGCCACGTTCTTTCTAGCACTGGTACTGACGGGCGGCTCTCAGGTAGCCGTTCAGGATTCCTTGCCTCAGTTCCTCGGACTCTCTCCCGTGATTTATATTACCGTAGCTAT
>JBDGQU010000197.1:0-38501 GCA_042218715.1 Bipolaricaulia bacterium
ATTTTCGCACCACTGTAAGCACTAGTATCGACTAAGCTTTAGTCTCTACAGACTGATCCATCACTGGGAGGAGTATTATTTGTGGAATGATAGCTATCGGTTGAAGGGCAAGCGGAACTTGCTATAGAAATGAAGGAAGTCTTGACACCCACTGGGCTAGAAAAATATAAGGGTTAGTTTAAAGGACTTATGTTATTCATTAGCATTGGATAAAAGATACTATCAGTCGTCGTCAGCCAACTGTTGCGTAGGAATCTGGTAGTTCGAATCCAGATCGTTTTCCAGTTTATAAAGAACCAGGTGGCCGGTTTACCACCTGGCTGTCGAGCTTTGTCTAAATTGGCCTACAACTATTAGTTTTTTCCTTGGCTGCTATTTCCACTACCTCTTTTTTCGTTATCTCCACCCGGCCGTAATAGGATAAGCAGTTTGCCTGAAGAGCAGTTAGTTCCTATAGCCCTCCGTTCCGTTGTTATTTTTACGACTATTTTCCCGGTTGAATTGTCCTGGGACCTTTTTCCGTTACGGTTTTCATCGTCCATATTTCCTTTACCCCGGTCCTCGATTGGGTGTAATTTAATTTCCTCCGCCCCCAGAGGACGATTTTTTGCCTTCTACTAGTTTGCATAAATATACTCCCTATATGTAGGCAACCTGTGAATTATTTGTATAGATTTTGTGTGGAATGAATTCGTCCTAATTTATGGGGAAGTCTCGAGTGATTAGAAAAGTAAAGAGAAAAGAGGATATTTTCTACACGTATGGTAATGAATTGCAACCTAATTGGTCGACGGTCTGATTCTTAACAAAAGCTAAGGTTGTTAAAAAACTGGCAAAAACTGCCTCTCTATCATACCTCTCAATTGAGGCAATAATTTTAGTATGTAAAAGGTCCTGTCCTCTTAGTTTGTTATTCCTCATTCCAAGGATTATTATTCATTGTTTATAGTTTCTATAAGTTAACTACAATTTCTAGGAAAGTGATAGAATGGGCAGAACAAAAGAATCCACCCCTCAAGACGTTTCTTTCTCCAAGTTGGCCGAAACAAACCCTGCGGCCATTACCAAGTTAAATAAGGAAGGTAGGATCATTTACGCAAATAAGAAGGCAGAAGAGGTGCTGAGTCTAGAAGAATCGGAGAAAACGAACCGGACATACGACGACTCTGCCTGGAAGGTCATCGACTTCGAAGGCAACGAGTTCCCCAAAGAAGAACTTCCATTCCAGAGAGTAAAGAATATCGGAGAACCGGTCTCCGACGTAAAGCACGCGGTAGAATGGCCAAACGGAAAGAGGAAGTATCTCTCCGTAAGTGCCTCTCCCTTGTTTGATAATGATGGTAATTTCGACGGCGTGTTAGCAGTCTTAGAGGATATCACCGAACGCGAACAACTAAAATATGACCTAGAAACAAGCGAAAAACGTTACCGAAGATTGTTTGAGACAGCCCAGGACGGGATGCTTATCCTGGAGGCGGACACAGGAAAGATAATAGACGCCAACCCTTATATACGGGACCTCTTGAGGTTTTCCAAAGAAGAGTTGGTAGGCAAACAGCTTTGGGAGATCGGAACCTTTCGAGACGTAGTGGAAAACAAGGAAAAATTCCAGGAACTTGTAGAAGAAGGCTACATTCGGTACGAACACCTACCCTTGAAGACGAAAAACGAAGAAGAGGCTCCAGTCGAATTCGTCAGCAATACCTACATGGTTGACGGCGAAAAAGTCGTCCAGTGTAACATAAGGGATATAACCGAGCGCAAGAAGGCAGAGGCCGAACTGGAAGAAAAAGAAAAAGAGATGTCCATACTCTTCAGCAACCTGCCAGGAATGGCCTTCAAGTGTGAAAACGACGGGAAATCGACCATGAGGTTTGTTAGTCAAGGATCCAAAAAGCTAACTGGTTACTCCCCCGAAGAACTTATCGATAGCGCCCAGGTTTCCTACAGGGAACTGATCGTCAAAGAGGATAGGGAGAGAACCCGGAATGAAGTTCTGCAGGCATTTGATTCTGACCAGCCCTTTGAACTTGAATACAGGATAAAGACCAAAGAGGGGAAAGAAAAACACGTCTGGGAACGGGGAAGGGGAGTATATACCGATGAAGGCGAGCTGGAAAACCTGCAGGGTTTTATTAGTGACATTACCGAAAGAAAAAAGATGGAAAATCAAATACGACATGACAAACAGGACCTCCGCCAATCCTTCGTCAAACTCGCCGAAACCACCTCCCGGGTACTTGGCGTAAGAGACCCGTATACGAAAAAGCACGAACTAAGGGTGGGGGAACTAGCACGAGAAGTGGGAGAAAGGATGGGTTTAGGCGAAGATAAATTACTGGGATTGTACATCGGCGGCGTATTACACGACATAGGTAAAATAGTGGTACCGGAGACCATCTTAACCAAACCAGGGGACCTAAAAGATGTCGAGTGGCAAATGATTAAATCCCATCCGACAGTGGGCTACGACCAAATCCTTGAGGATACCGACTTTCCCTGGCCGGTGGCGGAGATGACCCTCCACCACCACGAGAGACTTGATGGTTCCGGTTACCCTGACGGATTAACAGAGGAAGAACTCTCAAAAGAAGTACGAATTCTTGCCGTAGTGGACGTGGTTGAAGCCATGAGCACCAGACGTCCCTACAGGGAAGCAAGGTCTAAGGTGAAAACTCTGAGGGTAATCAAAGACGGAAAAGGAAAGAAGTTCGACCCGGAAGTGGTAGAAGTGCTGATTGAGATGATCGAGGAAAACGTAATCGATTTTGGGTAACCAGATTCTTGAACCCAATCAAGGAGATCAGGATGGGTAAAGGAAGGAGAATTTCGATTGAATCTCTGATCGAGGACGTGCCGCTGGCCGTATTCGACCTTGACCCGGAAGGGAGGGTTAAATTCATCTGGAGCGAAGCCGCCGAGGAAACCTCGGCTGGAAGAAGGAGGAAGAGTTAGGGAGCTCTCTTCCCCTAGTTCCGGAGGAGAAGTTAGATGAGTTCCGGGAGTTGAGAGATCAGGTACTGGAAGGTGGTTCGTTCTCGGGGTGGAGGTCAAACGGCAGAAAAAGGACGGCTCCCTGATTGACTTCTCGTTGACTTTAGCTATGGGCGTCTCTTACTGGAGCTCCGACCAGGAACGTGACGTTGAAGAAGCGCTAAAAGAGGCGGATAAAAATGTATGCGGACGAGATGAAACAAGGGGCATAGCTAGCTAGTATCTTGAGAGTATTATTGAAGATGGGTATTATTGAGTGTAAATTGATTTCGAGGAGGAAACATGACCGAAACAGAAACCACCAGAGTTCCAACCGGCGTAACTGGACTGGACGAAGTACTTAATGGAGGCTTCATCCCTCACAGGACGTACTTAATTAGAGGAGAAGCCGGTACGGGTAAGACAATTTTAGGACTCCACTACCTGATAGAAGGAGTAAATAACGACGAGAATACACTGTTCATAACCTTCTCAGAGACAGAAAAGCAGATCAACCAGAATGCGACGGCTTTGGGCTTGAGTTCTGAAGGGGTAGAAATACTGGATCTCTCTCCGGGGTCGGAGAAGTTCACCGAGGAGGAAACCTACGACGTCTTCCATCCTTCGGAGGTGGAGCAGGAACCGATCGTGGGGAGGATAAAAGAAAAAGTGGATCAACTCGAACCGACCAGAGTATTCATAGATGCCATAACCATCCTCCGGCACTTAACCAGCGAGGAATTCCAGTTCAGGGAACAGTTTCTTTCGCTGTCCAAATACCTGGGTAACCAGGGGGCAACGGTCCTGTTTACCTCTGAGACCAGTTCGGAGAACCCGGACACGGACCTCCAGTTCATGTCGGACGGGATAATCGAGCTCACTCGTTCGGACAGAAGCAGAAAGCTTGCCGTAAGCAAGTTCCGGGGCTCGGACTACCAGGAGGGAAACCACTCTTTGGAGATATCGACCGGTGGACTCAAGGTTTACCCCTGGCTGGTACCGGAAAAGTCGGGAGAAGGTTTCAGCTCGAAGTCCCTTCCTTCCGGTGTTCCCGAGATGGACGAGATGCTTCACGGCGGTCTGGAAACGGGAACAGTAACCCTGTTTACCGGTCCCAGCGGGGTGGGAAAGACCAGCCTGGCCCTCCAGTTCGCCAAAGAAGCCGCCGGACGGGGCGACAGAACGGCAGTTTACAATTTCGACGAGGACACGGACCTGCTAAACGCCAGAAGCGAGGCAATAAATATACCTATAGGTAAGATGATCGAAGGTGGAAATTTGGTGGTAAACGAGGTAAAGCCGCTGGAGCTTACGGCCAACCAGTTCGCCCAGCGAGTGAGAAAAGAAGTAGAGCAGAAAGGGACGAAGATAGTCGTTTTGGACAGCGTAAACGGCTACGACCTCGCCATTAAAGGGGGAAAGCTACAGGAGTCCCTCTATAACCTGACCCAGTACTTCCGGGCCAAGGGAATAACCGCGATTCTAACCAACGAGGTAAGCAAGATCACAGGCCAGTTCCAGGCTTCCGACATGGATATTACGGTCATTGCCGACAACGTCGTCTTCTTCCGTTACCTGGAGATCGAGGGCCGGCTTCGCAAGGCCATCGGTGTGTTGAAAAAACGGGTAAGCGACTTCGAACGCAGCCTGCGGGAGTTTACGATAACCGAACACGGGATAAAGGTCGGTGCCCCGATGGAGAACCTCAGAGGAATACTGAGCGGTCAGCCGGACTGGAACGATGAACAGGGTCCCGGCGAACGGGAGACCTAATGAAATGAACAGCAAGAGAATCTTGGTCGTGGCCAAAGGCGAGAAAAACCTCCACTTGCTGGCCGACTTTCTCGCCGACCAGGGCTATGACCCAAACCCCGCCTCCTCCATAAAGGAAGTCGATGGAACCTTGCGGGAACTCGAACACCTCGACATGGCCCTGATAGACGTAACCGGCTTCGGGGACTCCATCTGGGATCGGTGTGAGCGGATAAGGAACGAAGGGGTCCCGTTTTTCATAATTTCACCGAAGAAAACCGGTAAGGCCAAGGAGAAGAGCTTATCGGAAGGAGCCAGGGACGTCCTGACCAAGCCACTCGAGAAGAAGAGACTACTCAAGCTGGTTGAGATCATACTGGGAGAGTAGATCGCCGTGGCAAAGATTATGCTAGCCCTGCAGAATGAAAGGAACCGAGAACTCATCAGAGACGAGCTTGCTGAGAACCATTCCGCTCTTGAAGGTAGGGAAGAAGAGGATTGCGCCCGGGACGTTGATCTCGTCATCTTCGATTTACCCACCTTTAAAAAACTCCGAGAGGCCTGTGAAAGTAAAAGGGAGGAGGAGAAACCGCTACACTTGCCGGTGCTGTTGCTGCTGGAGAGGGAAAAGGAAGAAGCGGTGGCGAAATATCTCGGTGATACCGTCGACGATATCCTGCTAACTCCCGTCAAAAAACCGGAACTGAAAACCAGAATTGGGTCCTTACTTCAAACGAGACGGTTCTCCCTCAAGTTTAGAGACCAAATGAGAGAAGAGTCCCTAAAAGATCCCCTTACAGGTCTTTACAACCGCCGCTATTTTCAGGAGTTCATCGAAAAGGAAGCCGAGAGAGCAAGGAGGTATGGGCACCCGATTTCCTTTTCGATGATGGATATAAACAATTTTAAGGATATAAACGACCGTTATTCCCACATGGTGGGTGACGAGGTCCTCAAAGATATATCCCAGCTACTGCTTGATAATATCCGGGAATCGGACATCCTGGTAAGGTACGGCGGAGACGAGTTCCTGCTGGTCATGCCGGAGACGAACCGAGGAATAACTGTTGTAGTAGACAGAATAGTTCATAAACTGAAAGAATGGAACGGGAAGACGGATCTGATCGAAGAGACCTTAGAGATAGCCATTGGTCAATCGTACTGGGCGCCTGAAAAAGATATATCTATAGAACAAGCTCTAAAAGAAGCGGATGAGGATATGTACGAGAATAAGAGGGGATAAACATTAAAATTCTTGATATTTCGTTCGTTAAACCTTCGTTTTCACCTTCACTTTACCTTTCCCTGCCAACTATCATCTCAGTTCGGAGAAGATAGTTTTTCTAACTTAAAAACCATTCCACAAAACTCCCGAAGTGCCAGTAAATAAAAAATAGATTATAATTTAAACCATTGTTAATACTTTCAAGAAATCGTCTAAAAGTTGAGATACTAGGTATAATTGTTATAGGAAATAGTTTTCTCAACTTGAATGGGTGGTCGATTTGAGATTTACAGCGCAGATCGAAACAATGATCGAACAGTACTCAACGCAGCCGGTAATTTATATGGGTGCTACTTTGGGTGCACTGGTGGTACTGTTCTTATCCTGGACGCTCCATCGGTGGTTGAGACAAAGGAAGCTTTCCAGGGGAGACGAATTAGATAACAGGATCAAGCGAATCCTGACGGGGCAACCCGAGGTGAAGTTGCTTTCCGAGAACCCCAGAAAAACAACTAAGGTAGTTTTCGAGCTTTTAAGTAATTCCGATGATGAAGAGGAAAAGGAGGCGTTACTTAGCCAACTGGAGGAATTAAACTTCGGTGAGGTACTGGCTGACGTCGAGATTCAGGAACAAGAGAGGGACTACGGATTGCTAGTCGTCACAAGCGCACTGGGATTGGATAAGGGTTGGCAAACCTGCTTAAAGTGGTTGGATCAGCACGGAAGCTGGCAGTGGACGGCAGCTATTCACGCTTTAAGTTACTGGCCCGGACACAACGCCGACCAGGTCCTGGTTTCAGAGATGGCTTCCCTTGCCGAAAGGTATCAGATTAACGATAGAGCTTTCAATCAACCGATTATAGGGGCTCTTTCCCGACGGGGCAAAAAGACCCAGAAACTGGCTATGGATTACCTGACATCCTATTCTCCTCCTAACCTTCAGATACTCTTTCTGATGTTCTTTAAGGAAGTTGAAGAGGTAGACCCCGAAGTTGAAGAGTTCCTTGAAGAGCGTCTTAAAATTCTTTGGAAAGAAGCGGATAACGAGATGAAAGCTAGCATACTTGGAGTAGCCGCTAAACACGGTCTCACCGGCCTCGTGCCTCTGGCAAAGGATGCTATAGGAGTAGAGGTAGATTTCGTCCAGTTGTGGGCAGTAAGGCTACTAGCCAAGTGCTCTTCCCCTAATTCCTACCTCGAGAAAGTGAAGAACGATGGTTCGCCTCGAGCCAAGAGAGAGGTTGAAGAACTGCACTCCGGCAGTTAGAACTAATTAGAAACTCGATGATCTCTCTCCTCAGGACGGCGTTGATAATAAGCCAGTGGACCATTCTTGTCTATTTTGTTCTTAATACACTATTCCAGCTGGTAAAGTTCTCTTTGGGGTTAATTGGTGTTCGAAAATCCGCGTTTCGCGGACGGGCCGGGGCGTACGCAGAAGAGATTATCCTCCGGCAACCAGGAGTTACTATAATTATTCCAGCCTATAACGAAGAATCGGTGATTGTGGGGTCTACCAAACAGGCGCTGTCCCTCGATTACCCTAACCTGGAAGTAATAGTAGTGGAAGACGGATCGAGCGACGATACTTTTGGAGAACTGAAGCAAGCTTTCGAGTTAGAGACCTCAGACGATGAACCAAAAACGGATGCCAGTAACGCCGTGACCACTTATGGTAATGTTACCGGGACGTACAATTCTCCTACCTATCCCGGGCTAAAAGTAGTCTGTAAGGAAAACGATATTGGAAGGAAGGCCGACGCCCTAAATGTGGGGTTGACGTATGCATCTAACGCGTTTGTAGCTACCACTGACGCGGACACTTTCCTCGACTCGAAGGGCATTCATCTTTTGATGCGAGATATAACTGACCTCAATAGACCTGTGATGGTTGCGGGGGGAGCGGTTAAACCGATCAACGGTTGTATAAGGAAGGAGAATGGAGGCCTGGAAGTTCACCCACCTAAAAGCACCATAGGTAAAGCCCAGTCTGTAGAGTATCTCCGGAGTTTTTATTATGGCAGACGAGGGTTAGCCGCCATGAACGCTCTACCACTTCTTTCCGGGGCATTTTCTTTTTTCTGGCGGAGAGCACTGATAGCGGTTGAGGGTTTTCCTGTGGACACCTTAACGGAGGACCTTAAAGTCTTTCTCAAGCTTTTTTCCTGGCTAAGAGATAAGGGCGGAGGAAATCCCCCCATGTACGCTACGGAGCCGCTAGCCTGGACGGAGGTGCCGGAAAAATGGAAGGGGCTTTGGAACCAAAGGGTGCGATGGCACCAGGGTTTACTGGAAGGTCTGTGGGGGTTCAAGGACCACTTTGGCAAGCTGAGTTATGGTGCCTTTGGTCTTATAGCTTTGCCCAATCTGTTATTTTTCGAAGCTTTAGGTCCACTGGTGGAACTATTTGGTCTGGGAATTTTCGCACTTTCCTATTTTCTTGACGCTTTAAGCCTGCCTGTGTTTTTACTCTGGCTTGCTATTGCTTTTTTACTCCATATTTTTATGTCAATTGGAGCTATAATAATGAGCGACATTTCGTTTCGCCGTTACGAGAATATTTCCGACCTTGTGAAGCTTCTGGCCGCCTCCGTATTTGAACAATTTGGCTACCGACAGTTTACCGTAACGGCAAGGGTGTGGGCCACGTACAGGTTTTTAACCGGCCGCTCAGGGGGCTGGGTATCTCCCGAGCGAAAAAGTAAAGAGTAAAAAAACTTTGCCCTCTGGTGTGAAAGAGGGCCCATGAGCTAGATCGGTACTCTGAGATGTAATCGATTAATTTTAGGAGAGGAGATCTACATGCAGGTAATTATTACCGGAGGAACAGGATTAATTGGTAAAAAACTGGTAGAAGAACTCTCAGCGGCCGGTCACAGGTCGGTTGTCCTATCACGGAACCCGGGGGAACGAGAGGTACCTGGTGACTCCGTGCTGGTGAGGTGGGACGCCAGATCGCCGAGCGGATGGGTAGAATGGGTCGAAGATTCCGACGCGATCGTAAACCTGGCAGGGGAAAACATTGCCGGCAAAGGGTTGATCCCCGACAGATGGACGCCGCGTAAGAAGAAAGCAATACTAAATAGTCGGTTAAAAGCAGGTGAAGCGGTGAACCAGGCAGTGGAAAAGGCGAAGGATAAGCCGCAGGTACTGATCCAGGCCTCGGCTATCGGTTATTACGGAACAAGGGAAAGAGATAAGACCGAGGATTCCTCACCGGGAGATGATTTTCTGGCGGATACGGCCAAGAAATGGGAAAAGATAACGTCCCCCGTGGAGGAGATGGGAGTCAGGAGGGCGGTAATTCGGACTGGAATCGTACTGAGTTCCGAGGGCGGAGTACTTCCGAGGTTGATCTTGCCTTATAGGCTTTTTCTCGGAGGACCCCTTGGGTCGGGGAAGCAGTGGTATTCCTGGATTCACGTAGCCGATGAAGTGAGGGCAATAAGGTTCCTATTGGAAAACGAAGATGGGGAGGGTCCGTTTAACCTGGTTGCTCCCAACCCTAGGCGGAATTATGAATTCGGAAAAGAGCTAGGAGCGGTTTTGGACCGGCCCTCGTATTTGAGAGTCCCGGGTTTTCTATTCAAAATACTGCTAGGGGATGCCTCTAAGCTAGTTCTAGAAGGCCAAAAAGTTAAACCTAAGAGGCTAGAGGAACTGGAATTCGAATTTGATTACCCCACACTGGAAGAGGCCCTGAATGACCTACTGAGCTAGAAGTAAGCAGGGGATTGAAGGTAAAGAAACCGGGAATCCTGCTTTAGTCCGGGATAACGTGATCATTGTCAACATACAGCTGGACCGAGAAGTTGGGTAGCCTACACACAAGCACGAAGGAGTCTTTCAGTTCCTGCGACTACAGTGAAGAACCTATTTTACTGATTTTCCCCCGAGAGTTGCAGCACTCAAACCACGGCGATGCCCTTTAGTTTGACAGTGGGGCATTCGATATGTAAAATAAAGATGTGAAAGCGTTTATGTTCACAATCTTTTATCTTTTCGCTACGTAATAACGCATTACGACCTCCCTTTAGAACTGGATACCTTAATTTACGGTTTCCGTCGATGTTGATCTGAGAATAAAAGCAACAGCCAATAACGGTAACTTTTAGTAGCAGCGAGGAAACGAAATCGGCAAGGCTGTAAATTAATTTGAGGTCTAACGGTACCAGGTTAATGAATTACTAATCCGTTGGCCGTTAATAAGGTAGGGGAGGTATTATGGATGTCTATAAAACGAGCGAGAGGGATTTTCTTGCTCTCTTAGAGGACATCGCATCCCGAAGAGAACTATTCGTTCCTGCAGAATATCACGGGGAGATAACTTACAAAAAGTGGGATGATCTGAACCATTCCGCGGTTCAATTCCCGAAAAATAGGATTGAGACTCCTCCCAAAGTTTTCTTCTTTCCTCCCAAAGAAGAGGTCTCGAAATTTCCCGCCGGAAAAGCAGAATCGGAAAGAAGTAAAAGGGCTATTTTCGGGCTCAAGGCTTGCGATCTATCTTCTTTCAAAGTACTCGATAACATTTTTCTCGACGAGGGGTTCGTAGATCCTTTCTACGCCATTAGACGCCACGATACGTTGCTGATTTCGAGTGACTGTTACGAAGTGTCGGATACTTGTTTCTGCAATAAAGTTGGGGGGCAACCTTACCCGGAAAAAGATTTCGACTTAAACGTAATTAAAGTCCCGGGCTTAGAGGATTTCATCGTCGAATTTAACCCCGAATCCCTGGAAGCCCAGGAAATTTATGACACGAACTCCAATCTGTTTGAACCCGTAACTGAAGAAACTCTGAAAAAAAGAACTGAGTTCCGGATCGAACAAAAAGAAGAGCTCAACGAAAAAAATAGTTTCTTCGAGATACCGGAAAACGTAGGAGATATTCCACCGGACAATCCCATCTGGGGAGAGCTGGCAGAGGATTGTGTGGAATGTGGTGCCTGTAACCTTTCCTGCCCGACATGCCACTGTTTCCAGCTTTACGAAACGGAAGAAGGCTCTTCAGTCAATCGAAATAAAGTCTGGGACAGCTGCAATTTCAAAGGGTACAGTCGCGTGGCAGGAGGAGCTAACCCGATGGAATCGCTCGAAAGCCGCGTCAAGAACAGATTTTACGATAAATTCGACAGGATGGACGAAAATTATGGCTTTTCCGGTTGCACCGGGTGTGGAAGATGCATCGACGGATGTATGGGTGAGATTGATATGAGAGATGTCCTTAAGGAGGTTGCCGTTGAAAGTAAGAGCTGAGATAAAAGAAGCCCTGAAAACCAGCGGTAATCCTTATAGATCAATTCCCGCAAAGATAACCGACATCGATGTCGAATCACCCAATATAAAGACTTTCCGGCTTAAACCGGAAGAACCAATGGAATTTGCCACAGGGGAGTTTGTCCAGTTATCAGTACCGGGACTTGGAGAGGCACCGTTTACACCCTCTTCCTCCCCGAACGTGGCGGATAAGCTGGAGATTACCATCATGGAAGCGGGCGAAGTAACTGGAAAGCTTCACGACACCCCTCCTGGAGAAACGCTGGGAATAAGAGGACCTTATGGAGAGGGATATCCGCTGGAGGAAATGAAGGGCCGGGATATTCTAGTCGTTGGCGGCGGAGTCGGTCTGGCGCCGCTTAGGTCTCTTTTATACATGTTATTGGATAAACCCGGAGCTTACGGAAAAATAAGTTTAAAATACGGCGCCCGGACCCCCGATCACCTTATCTATAAGGATCAGTTAGAGGAGTGGGACAGCGGCTCGATAATTGATCTGGAATTAACCGTAGACGAAGCTGACGATAGCTGGGAAGGGAATGTCGGCGTAGTAACCACCCTTCTAGAAGAACCGGGAGTTGATACGGATGATGGCCTGGCAGTGGTGTGTGGCCCTCCGATTATGATGAAATTCACGGCTCAGGAGCTACTGAACCACTTTGACCCGGAAGATATTTACCTTTCCCTGGAGAAAAATATGAGCTGTGGCTTCGGCATGTGCGGTCACTGTCAGTTAGGGAAATACTACGTATGCAAGGATGGGCCCGTATTTACCTATGACCAGGTAAAGGACATACCCGATTTGTGGGAGTGAATTTAAATGAAAACTTCCTCAGTATCCAAAGTAGAAGAAAGGACTCTGTTGCTGGACCTGGACGTGTGTGACAGCGCGGATTGTGATAATTGTGAAGCTGACTGCAGCAATAACGTTCATCCGAATAATAAGGGAATTACAGAACTTAGAGAGCAGGCGACTTTTGCTCACTACTGCAGGCAGTGCGAGAATCAGGCATGTCTTGAGGCTTGTCCTGTAGATGCTCTCGATAAAAACGAGGCCGGTATCGTGGAGAGAGCGAATCTGTTATGCATAGGTTGCGATTCCTGCGTTGTGGCCTGCCCGTTTGGCACGATATACCCAGAATTTATACCGTTTTTTGATTCCAGCTGCGACCTCTGTAAAGACAGGCCGGGCAAACCTTCCTGTGTATCCAGCTGCCCTTATGATGGACTAAAATCAGTACCGTCAGGACATGAACCGGAAGGGGAGGACTGGCACGAAATGAGAGATGGGCTATTCGTTCACGTTAGTAGCTGGAAGCCCGAATTAATAGCTGGTAAAGGGGGTGAATAATGGTTGGAGGGCTATTATTCAACTTTTTCGTCTTTCCAGGGCTCTTATTTACCCTGGTGTTAGGAATAATAGCTTCCTGGGTAGTTAGAAAGGTGTCCGCTCTCGTACAGTGGAGGGTAGGCCCGCCGCTGCTTCAACCAGCCTACGACATCGCGAAACTTTTCGGAAAAGAAAATATAATACCGTCTGGCAGCGTGGAATGGAGCTATCTTATAGCACCTCTGCTGGGACCTGCGGGATTACTTCTGGCATCGATTATTCTAGTAAAAGCAAACTACCTCGGTACTTCATTTATAGGCGACGTCATAGTTGTGCTGTATCTATTGATATTGCCAGCGCTTTCCATAGTGCTCGGGGGAATGTCCACGGGGAACCCCCTGTCGGGCCTGGGGTCAAACCGCGAGTTGAAGTTAATGTTATCATACGAATTGCCCCTACTTCTCTCTATAACTGCGGCCATAGTCAAATCCGGAGGCCTTAAGATCGTAACTTTTACTGCTCAACCGATTGCTGCAAGCGTCTCGGGTGCACTTGGTTTTATCGCAGCTTTATTGTGCATCCAGGCCGAACTGGGATTTATCCCGTTCGACATACCGGAGGCGGAGACGGAGCTAATGGGGGGACCTCTGATAGAGTACTCCGGTCCTTTACTAGGACTTTACAAGATTTCCCATTTGATGGCTCTTTTAGTTCTACCCCTCTTCCTTGTTACCGTTTTCCTCGGCGGCTTCAGTACGGGCTGGGGGGCACTCTGGGGAGCCATAAAATATGTACTGGTTCTGGTCGGCATAATTTTAATTAAAAACACCAATCCGAGGCTAAGGTCCGACCAAGCCCTAAAGTTTTTCTGGTATGGGGCAACGCCCCTGGCACTCCTTGCTCTGGTGCTCGCGGTCGTAGGGGATCTAGTCGGATTAGGCTGGGTATAAACCGGGAGGAATCTAAATAATGAATTGGAAAAGTTGGGGAATAAGCAAATCTCCCTGGCTCTATCACGTTAACACGGGCTCCTGCAATAATTGTGATATTGAGATAGTTGATTGCTTAAGCCCAAAATTCGATGTAGAGAGATTCGGAGGGAAACTGGTAGGTTCTCCCAGGCACGCTGATGTACTAATGGTAACGGGACCTATGACCCGTAAATCAAAGCCAAGATTTGCACGGGTTATGAAAGCTTCTGCTAAGCCGTTTATCGTCGCGGCCGTGGGTACATGTGCCTGTTCCAAGGGAATGTTTCACGATGCTTATAACTGCGTTGGTCCCGTGAGAAAAGTCACCGAAGACATCGAGGAAGATATTATGGTTCTGAATATTCCTGGTTGCCCACCTAGGCCGGAAGCAATTATCGACGGATTAGTCGCGGGACTCAACAAGCTAAGGGAAGTGGAAGTATGAATCCTTCGACGTTTAAAGATGAGTTATCGGGCAGGTTCGGTTGGAAACTTGGAAACACTAAAGAGAGCGAAGGAAGGTTATATCTGACTCCTGAACCGGAAATTTTAGATGAGCTTATCGAGGAAATTTTTGAGGAGAATAACGGTCGACTGGCAACTATATCCTGTGTCGACGAAGAAAGTCAATTTAAGCTTCTATATCACTTCGCACTCGATCACGAGGGCTTCATTACGACGGTAAAATTGCCGGTCGACAAGGATGGAGACCCTAGCACGGAGTCAATCGCGAATCAAATACCCGGAGCGGAATGGATAGAGCGGGAAATAATGGAAATGTTCGGGGTCGATTTCCACAACCATCCCGCAAAGAAGAGGTTGTTAAAGGCTGAAGCGCTCGATGACCAGGACTTCCCCTACAGAAAGGATTTCAACGTTGAAGACCTGGAGGAGAACTAATATGGCGACAACGATACCCATAGGACCGTATCATCCCCTGCAGGAGGAGCCCGAACACTACCTTCTCACAGTTGAAGAGGAAGAGGTAATCGACGTCGACGTACAGATAGGATATAACCATAGAGGAATTGAGAAGCTATCCGAAAAGAAGTCTTTCAATCAAATTCCGTTTCTCGTGGAGCGGGTTTGCGGCATCTGTTCTCACTCCCACCCTTACGCTTACTGTCTGGCAGTAGAGGATTGTGGAAACATCGAAGTTCCCGAAAGAGCAAAGTATATTAGAACTCTGATAGGCGAATTGGAGAGAATCCACTCTCACCTGCTCTGGGCAGGATTAGCCGGGCACTTTATAGGTTATGACACAGTATTTATGTGGGGCTGGAGGTACAGAGAGGAAGTACTTGATATACTTGAAAGTCTCACCGGAAACAGAAACGCCTACGCCATGATGAAGCCGGGAGGAGTCCAAAGGGAGATAAAGAGGGAGGATTTAGATGGAGTGCAACAGACCCTGGAAACGCTAAAAGAGAAGGCGGAAATGTTATACGGAGCCGTACTTGATGATCCCGTATTGAAGGCGAGATTGGAAGGAGTAGGGGTCCTACCCGAGGAAGATGCGCGGGCCTACGGAGCACTGGGGCCGACTTCAAGGGCTTCGGGGCTTCCCGCTGACGTGAGATGCGATTTTCCCTACGGAGTATACGATAATCTGGACTGGAAAGTAATAACCCGAGATGCCGGAGATACGCTTGCCCGGGTGGAAGTGAGACTTCTCGAAACCCTCGAGTCGATAAAGATGGCTGAACAAATCATTGACGACATCCCGAACGAGGGCCCAATTGACTCGGAACCGGAAGAAGTTCCACCGGGAGAGGGGATTGGAAATTATGAAGCACCTCGAGGAGAATGTTTTCATTACCTTCAGAGTGATGGATCGAACCGGCCGATACGACATAAGATTCGCGCCCCTACTTTCATGAACTTTCCCACTTATAAATCTACGTGCGAAGGCGAAACCGTCTCGGACGCGACGATAATCCTCGCCTCCGTCGATCCATGTTACAGCTGTACGGAACGAGCTATACGTATAAAGAACAAGGAGGAAGTGGATTTAGTGGAATTAAGTCAGAAAAAAACGGCTAAGCTCAAGGAAAAGTTTGAAGTCGAGAAGAGCCCCCTGGAGGAGGTTCTAGATGAGTGATATTGGAATTTATGGACTGGCGCTGCTGGTGATACCTCTGGGAGCCAGTCCGATAATCTGGGTAATAGGGAAGGTTAATGGCAAACTCAGGAACTCTTTAACCCAAATTATTACATTGGGCCTCTTTGGTTTCTCGGTTTCTCTTTTTCCAGCCGTTCAATCTGGAAATCTGGAATTTCTGAGTAAAGTAATTGGAGGATTAACGATAACTTTCGGAGTGGCTCCCCTCTCGTTACTAATGGTATCTTTAATTTCGTTTCTCTCTTTTCTCGCTTCAGTCTTTTCCCCAGCTTACTTAACGAGGTACGAAAGCTCCCAATTAAACGAAGACAAATATTATAGCGTCCTCCTTGTCTTCATGGCGGGAATGATTGGGGCGGTGACCTCTGGGGAGCTTTTTTCAATGTTTTTGTTCTGGGAATTAATGACTTTAGGGGCGTATTTCTTGGTCGTATTTGAGAACACAGGAGTGGCGATTAAGGCCGGAAATAAGTATTTCTTGATGAGCGAAGCCGGGGCCCTATCTATTATAGCCGGGATAGTCCTTCTCTGGACGGAAACTGGAACTTCCCAGGTAAGTGCCATTCATAGCATAATGAGCTTACCGCCGGAGATGAAAACTTCTATCTTGGCCCTTTTCCTGGTCGGTTTCGGGGTGAAAACGGCTTACTTTCCTCTTCATTCTTGGGTACCGGAAGCTTACCCTGAATCCCCTTCGCCGATCTCAGCCCTGCTCTCCGGAGCTATGAAGAAGATAGGTTTATTCTGGATAATTCGGATATTTTGGGAGATCTTCGAGGTATCGCCCTCGTGGAATAGCGCCTTAGCTGTAATTGGTGCCTTCACAATAGTAATTGGGGGGCTGCTTGCAATCGTCCAGAACGACTTAAAGCGGTTAATAGCTTACTCTAGCATATCACAGGTTGGATATATTATGCTGGGAGTAGGGATAGGAACGGGACTTGGAATCACGGGTGCAATAACTCACCTGCTAAACCATGCCCTGTTTAAAGGACTGTTATTTCTCGGGGCTGGGATAGTCATTTATATGACAGGCACGAGGAAGCTGGACGAACTAGGCGGACTGGGTAAAGAAATCCCGGTAGTCTTCGGTTCGGTCCTTATTGGGATACTTTCGCTGGCCGGAATACCCCCGTTGAACGGGTTCTACTCAAAGTGGATTTTATACCAGGCTACCGTGGACTTCGGGCGAGGTTTCGCCCCTTTTCTCCTGGTAGCCGCTCTCTTTGGTAGTACCCTTTCAGTCATCTACGGCGCTAAGTTCCTTTTCTCGGCCTTCTTTGGGAATGTAGGAAATAAGCTAAAAAGGTATCCCGGATGGGGTATGAAATCCGCTGTCGGGGTCCCTGCACTTTTGTGCATAGCACTCGGTGTGTATCCGAGACTATTGCTTGATTCAGTCAGGCCAATAATCGGTCAAATCCCTGCTTTCACAGGAACATGGACGGCTTATATGGCAGCAGCCTTCTTACTTGGAGCCATAGTAGTAGGGGTGGGAGCTTATTCCCTTTTTGACTTGAAGAAGCACTCTACTCGTAAACCGGTTTTCCTGGGGGGAGAGAACGAAGAAACCATAGACGAGGAGATGTATTTTCCCTACCTCAAGGAACTCGACTTCAAGGTCTATCCTTCGGAAATTTATAACAGTATAAAGAGTTCCAGGTTAGTTAACTGGCTCTTCGTCGCCGAAGAACGAAAATTCATAGATCTCTACGCGGCAATTAGCTGGGTGGGCAAAGCGTTTACCAGGTCGTTCAGGTGGGCTCATAACGGGCTCCTCTCCAGATACCTGGTCTGGGTATTTTCCGGTTTGATCGTGATATTATGGCTTCTGACAACACAATAACGGGGTTGGTTTAGGATGGTACTTATCCAGGTATTTTTGGTCTTTACAATAATTGCCGCCTTAATAGCTGTCGAGGCTCCGTCCGCACTCTCTTCAATTATTTCACTGGGGGCGGTGGGTTTCGGCCTTAGTATTGCCTTTTTGTGGCTCGGAGCACCGGATATCGCGATTACGCAGGTGGTTGTTGAGATAATTACCCTGGTAATTCTGATAAGGGCCACGATAGGTAAAGGCGTGACTGAAATCAGGGGAAATGAGAGCAAACCTCTGTTAATCGGTAGTTTGATCCTTTTTGGCCTGGGTTCGGCCTTTTTTGCAAATTACCTCAGTGCTTTTCCTGAATTTGGAAAATCCGCCATGGACGTATTTTCTGATACTCCAAGTCAGTTTTACCTGAAATATGGACTTGAAAAAGCAGGTGGGTCTAACATAGTAAACGACATTCTCCTGGACTTTAGGGCCTATGACACCCTTGGCGAAGCCACTGTTCTGTTTACCGCCATCCTGGGGGCGATAACTCTGCTTGGCAAAAACGTTTTCATTGGAAAAGGAGGGAATGAATGAGCGGAATGAGCCCAATAGTAAAGACGGTGACCCGATGGGTCTCCCCGTTCATCCTGGCGTTTGGAGTTTACATTGCCCTTACCGGACATCTCACCCCGGGTGGAGGTTTCCCCGGAGGTGTAATCATTGCCGGTTGTTTCGTATTGCTGATGCTTGCCTACGGAAAGGAAAAGGTCTATGGGGTATTTGACCTGAAATCCGCTTCTGCTACCGACAGCCTGGCTTCCCTGTCCTTCCTCTGTATGGGTCTGCTGGGTTACGTATTCGGAGGCGGATTTCTCACTAATTTCATTCAATCCGGTTTTCCCGGAAAGGCGTTCAAACTGTTAAGTGGCGGCAATATGCCGATAATCAACATAGCCATTGGCCTTAAGGTAGGAGGGTCGCTATTCGTCGTATTTGCCTACCTCGCCCTGTTTCGAGCGGTCGAGGAGGACTGAAGATGTTTACTTACTTACTCGCATTTGTTCTTTTTGCGGTGGGGCTATATAGCGTAATAAACAAGCGAAACCTGATTAAGATCATTATGGGGATAATCATTATGGAGCACGCCGTAAATGCCTTCTTGATCCTTGTTGGTTACAGGATCTCCGGAAAAGCACCGATACTTGACAAGGAAATGACGGTAACGGAATTCGTCAACTCCGCAGTGGATCCTCTACCACAGGCACTTGTCATTACCTCGATCGTCATAAGTCTTGGAGTGGTGGCGTTGATGGTCGCCCTTGCCGTGAGGTTATATCAGCACTACGGCACCTTTGATATTACGGAAATTAGGAAATTAAGGGGGTAGTCAAGTATGCTCCCACTGTTTGTTGCTATACCTTTAGGAGTTGGATTCACCCTACCTTTGATCGAAGAGTTCCGGGAACGAACACGATTGTTTGCCCTTACTGTGATCCTGGAAACCGGATTGCTGCTGGCTCTATCCCTCATCAAATTTGGTGAAAGAAGTATATACCGTATGGGGGGCTGGCCGCCGCCAATAGGCATCAACTACGTGCTTGATGGGTTGAGCTCTGTTGTTTTAGTCGTGATTAGCGCTATAGCTTTCGTGACTTCCCTGTTTTCCCTGACTTACATGAGCGAATACGATAATCTGGGGAAATTTTACGGGTTGTTCTCACTGATGCTTGCGGGAATGTACGGTGTGACCTTAACGGGCGACGTTTTCAACATGTACGTCTACCTGGAAGTAGCTGCCATAAGCTCGTACGCCCTGGTCGGGTTCAACAGAGGGGCAGAGGAGCTCGAAGCGTCTTTTAAGTATTTGATTATGGGAGCGTTAGGTTCGATCTTCATATTACTTGGTATAACTATGCTATATGGGTCCGTCGGCTCACTTAACATTGCCGATATCTCCGTGAGGGTGAGCGAGGTTTCCGACCAATCCTTTATTCTACTAAGTACTGCTCTCTTCATAGTAGGATTCGGTCTAAAAGCTGCATTTATACCGTTCCATTCCTGGCTACCTGACGCCCACTCGTCAGCACCCACGCCGATTTCAGCAATGTTATCAGGGGTTCTAATAAAGGTTCTGGGAGTTTACGCCCTCTCGCGGATCCTGTTCAACGGATTGAATCTTCCCCATCTTGCACCCCAGATAATGACCTGGATTGGGGCAGGATCCATGTTTATTGGTGGAATGATCGCTCTGGGTCAGTCGGATTTAAAGAGATTACTGGCTTATTCAAGTATCTCTCAGATGGGATACATCACTCTGGGACTGGGTATGGGAGGCATATTTATCTCTCAGGGCAAGCCCGCGGTGGCTACTCTTGCTCTTATCGGGGGAATTTTCCACCTAGTAAACCACGCCACTTATAAATCGCTACTCTTCCTGTTTAGTGGAGGTGTCGAACGGCTGTTTGGTACTCGAAATCTATCGGAAATCGGCGGACTAACCAAGGTCAGCCCGGTTTCCGGTGCTACGGGAACTATTGGTACGCTATCAATTTCAGGCTTACCTCCGTTCAATGGGTTCTGGAGCAAGTTGGTAATCGTAATAGCGGCAATATGGGGCGGCAAATATCCATTGGCCGGGATAGTTCTATTTACCAGTGCAATTACACTTGCTTATTATCTTAAAGTCCAAAAGGAGCTATTCCTCGGAGAAGTAATTGGGGAAATAAAGGAAAAAGGTAAATTATCGCCGGGAATCTACGTTCCTTTATTGATCCTGGCTATCTGTTGCATCGGTCTCGGGTTACTCTATCTCCCTGCAATTCGAGGAGTAGTGCTTAAACCGGCTGCTCTGGCCCTAAAGGAAGGATCCGAATATACAAAGCTCGTACTCGGCTTATAAAAGGTGATTACGTTGGAAGAAACACAAACTGAGCTAAAGTTTTCGAAAACCGTATTTGTATTTGCAATAACGCTGGGGGTCTGGCTTCTATTTACGTGGCCTTTTGCGCCGGTTGACTGGGCAATGATAGTGGCAGGTTCGCTGGTTTCCCTGCTCTCCGGAATTCTTCTCGGCGGAATAGCTACTGAACACCCGATCAAGGGGCTAAACCCCCTCCGATACTTCTGGGCCGCCTGTTACGTATTTACCCTCGCCTGGTGGGTTATGGTCGCAAACTTGGACGTAGCTTTCCGGGTATTACACCCCGATGTTCCAATTAATCCGGGAATAGTCAAAGTAAAGACCAAGCTGGAAAGCGAATCGGCAAAGACAGCTCTGTCCAATTCGATTACCCTGACTCCGGGGACTATGACGGTAGATCTATCCGAGGATGGTTATCTTTACGTTCACT
Organism: Bipolaricaulia bacterium; assembly: GCA_042218715.1. Classification (GTDB taxonomy): domain Bacteria; phylum Bipolaricaulota; class Bipolaricaulia; order M55B111; family M55B111; genus JAGXLP01. Next base: position 20,820 of record JBDGQU010000197.1, read on the forward strand.
GGATAAACGTAAGTTCGACAGAAGTAGAGGAGGCGACTCGTGAGATTGTTGGGAGGTTCGAGTGGCTACTTAGGAGGGTATTCGAATGATTGGTTTTGCTTTGAGTCTTTTGACATTATCGGCTTTTCTCTGTCTGTTCCGCATAGGATCGGGTCCTACCCCCGCCGATAGGATGGTAGGAATAGATATCCTAGGAATTCTCGTTGTAGGTTTTTGTGCACTTTTCGCAGTCATCACTGATAGAGCTTTTTATCTGAATATAGCGCTTGCCTGGGGTTTGCTTTCTTTTATCGGCACCACCGCTTTAGCAAAACATCTGGAGGGTAAGAACTTCGATGAGTGAATTAGCCGGAAACGCGATTATCATAATAGGAGCCTTGTTTAACCTTTTCGGCTGTATCGGCTTGATTAGGCTCCCCGACGTCTATAATCGACTTCAGGGGGCGACGAAATGCGTCACGCTCGGGACCTGTTCGATTCTGTTGGGAGTGCTAATAGGTTCGGGAGTTAGCTCGACAGGAATGAAGGCTCTCGCGGCAATTGTTTTCATAGCTATAACTGCTCCCACCGCCGCTCACGCCCTTTCCCGAGGCGCCCACAGGTCCGGGATACCGTTATGGGAAGGCAGTGTCGTAGATAAGTACGAGGAGGAAAAATAATGCAGAAGCCAAAAATCCGGGAGCTTGCCGAGGCAATAAGGGCCGTATTCTCTCACAGATTTACGTCTAGATTCCCCAAAGAAGAAGCAGACGTAGCTTCGTCATTTAGGGGAGCACCAGACTATCAGGACGATGGATGTATAGGTTGTTCGGGCTGCTACAACGTATGTCCCGCCGACGCCATAGACCTGGAAGATTCAGTTACCGGTACCGACGGTATCAGACACCTCAGGGTAAACTTTGAAGAATGTATATACTGCGGTCAGTGCGAGAAGTACTGTACGACAGGGGAAGGAATCGAGCTTTCCCAGGAGTATTCACTTGCGTTCGTAGGGGATGAGGGGCCGTCAACGAGCACGGAGAAGGACCTGGTTATATGTGACGCTTGTGGTGAGGTCCTGGGGACCAAGGATCACGTTCTCTGGCTCTACAGTAAGCTGGGAAATCTTGCTTATTCAAATCCAAGTATTTTCCTTACTTATCTCGAGAACCTGGACCTTGCCAGAAGGGATAGGTTGAACGAGCGACCGAGCCACCGCAGCGACAGGGTCAGGGTACTCTGCCCAGAATGCAGAAGGGAATTGACGATAATTGAACAGGGCGAGGAGTCGTAGGAAGGAAAATTGCGAAATCAGAGAACGAGATACTGAAAAACTTCTACCAGGGCTTGTCAAGTCGAACTGAGCTAAATTCGGTTATTGGTCCTATCGGTAAATTTTCTGGGTACGGAAGCACTCTAATTGGTCTTTGCCATCCTACAAATTTCCCCGGGTTGCGGGAGGTTCTGTAACGTAAGATGGCATAAATTACCTGAATAAACTGCCGGGCGAGAAACTTGATTCCGAGTCTTGGTTTTTACGGAATGTTAGGGCCATCAGGGCGAAAGTAAGCCCCTATCTCCAAAGGTGAGAAATCATGAAAGAGCCCGATATACCGGAAGAGACCGTTGAAAGGCTTGTGCTCTATTTGCGTCAACTAGAGAAGTTCTATGATGAAGGGAAGAAGTCTATTACTTCCCAGCAATTTGCGGAGAAATTACCAGGAATAAACTCTCACAGTTTAAGGAAAGACCTTACCTACTTTGGCACTTACGGAAAAAAAGGTACAGGTTACGACATTTCTCGGCTGATAAAGGAATTGAGGAGTACTTTAAGTCTCCAAGCTACAAGGAAAGTTGCTTTAGTGGGGGTGGGGAATTTGGGGACTGCCCTATTGAACTATAATGAGTTTGGAAAGTGGAATTTTGACATAACTTTTGCCTTTGATAAAGATCCGGAGCTTATCGGTAGCGAGGTCGGAGGAGTCCAAGTAAGGGATCCCAGGGTAATGGAGAAGGAACTTCGGGCAGAAGGAGTAAAGATGGCCATAATTGCAGTGCCCGGAGATCAGGCTCAAGTCGTGGCGGAGTCCCTTGTCTCCGTTGCTGTAGAAGGCATACTTAACTTCGCTCCTGTTTTGCTAGATTTACCTGAGGAAGTTAGAGTAGTTCAGCTGGATATCGTATCCCAATTGGAGAAGATGGATTTCTATCTGGAGAGATAAAGCCTTAAGGCCCGCCGTCGGTAAATCCTTTCATTCCGCCCATGACTATTAGACTGGGGAAGTCAAGAACCCCGCCCTGTGGGCGGGGTTCTTGACTGTTCAATTGAAGGTTAATGAGCTCTTACCAAATGCGTTCGGGGAGTTTATCATCTGATTTACCGTTAGTTGTAAACTTAGGTATAATGGCCTTATTATAAGATCGACAACATATTTGACCGAAAAAGGGGAGGAAAAAGTGAAAAGAAACGTTGGTGACATTGATAGCAAGATCCGGAGTAGGCTGGGTCTGATCTTGGTCCTTTTAGGTGTACTGGGGTTTGTGGGATTGTTAAAAGTGGGACTTACCGTCAATATTGTTTTTCTTGCGGCAGGATTAGTACTGTTTTTAACCGGGAGCAGCAGGAGGTGCGGTATATATTCGATTTTCGGCTTTGATACCACAAAACCGGAAACGGAGGAGTAACTAACCAATTCGAATTAGTGGCTTTTAATGTAAATAATTTACGGGCGAGGTAAGGGTGAAGGAAGATAATGTAACTTTTGTAATTCTGGGCGGTACGGGGGACCTCGCGAAAAGAAAATTGTTGCCGTCCCTTCTAAATCTCTATAAAAAAGGCAAGCTTAAGGATTTTGACGTAATCGGGACCTCTCGTGAAAATCTCACCCGGGAAGAATACGTGGAAAGAGTTGGCGTAGATGTAGAAGAGGAAGAAGTGTGGAAGGATTTTAGCCAACACATTCACTTTAGCCAGTTGGATTTCTACGACCCCGAAGATTATGAGGGGTTACGGGAGGAAATTTTAGATTGTAGCGACCACAGGTTGTTTTACCTGGCGACTCTTCCCGGACATTTCGACGTAATAACGGATAACCTGGCCAGATGGGACCTGGTAAATGATAACTCTAAGTTATTATACGAAAAACCTTTCGGGAATGATTTAGCTTCTGCCCGAGAATTAAACGAGTCCATTGGTAGTTTGTTTCCGGAGGATAAGATCTATCGGATCGATCACTATCTTGACAAGGAACTCGTAGGGAACCTAGCTATTTTGAGGTTTTCCAATTCAATTTTCGAGCCGATTCTCAATTCTAATTACGTGGATCACGTTCAGATAATTGCCAGCGAAAATTTTGGTGTAGAAGCAAGGGGGGAGTTTTACGATAATTACGGAGCTATAAAAGACTTTTTCCAGAGCCATCTTCTCCAGTTGCTTTCCCTGGTTGCAATGTCTCCTCCGAACCATCTGGACGCGAAGTGCATAAGGGACGAAAAGGTAAAAGTGTTGAGGAGTGTAGAGATCATGGATTTAATCACCGGACAGTACGAGGGTTATCAAACCGAAGATGGAGTGGAGGAGGGGTCTGATACAGAAACTCTTGTCGCCGCAAAGGCGGGAATTCGGGAGTCCCGCTGGAAGGACGTCCCTTTTTATTTGTTCTCAGGTAAAAACCTGGTTAAGAAATATGCCAGTATTTACGTTCAATTTAACCAAAAATTCCGTTCTCTCGGGCCTGGAGAGAAGACTGTTCCTAATGCGCTGGTAGTAAGCATACAGCCCGACAGCGGAATTCATTTTACCATAAATACAAAAATCCCCGGGGATATGAACTCAGAACCCGCTAAGATGGAATTTTGCCATGCCTGCCATCACGGTCCTAATACCCCAAGTGCGTACGAGAACCTTCTGTCTCAAGCTATGGCGGGAGACCAGCGGTCATTTGTTCGGTACGACGAAATAGAGGAACAGTGGAAAATAACCGAGGGCATGAAAGTTCCGAAACCTTTTACGTACAAAGTTGGGAAAATTCCTCCCGCGGTAAATTCTTTTATAGGGGATAGACAGTGGCACGGGCTAAATGAATAGTTATAGCTCCCCGAGATTAATTTTTAATTTTCTTTTTTGTAAAGGGTATTGAGTTAATGAAGAACGTAAAGACTATCTATGAGCCCGACTTGTCGGAGTTATCGTTGTCTGCGGTAAAGGCTTTTTTTGGGGCATTGAAGGAGTTGTCGGACTTAAAGGAGAAAATAGTTGTGTCCCTTCCAGGTGGAAGATCAGTTCGGAGCTTTTTCTCGGTTATAGCGGAAAAATCCGACCTTTTACCCCGACCCGTCTGGACGAAAGTTCACCTTTTCTGGACTGACGAGAGGCTGGTATCACCTGAAGCAAACGGGAGCAATTACGGGCTGGCCGAGGAACTGTTCCTAAAGAAATTAAGGTCCGAGAATCGGATAGAAGAGGATCAAATTCATCGATTCCCAGGAGAAAAGACAAACGTGAGTGAAGCCTTGATAAAGTACCGAAACGAACTTAGGAAAATATCCGGGGGGATCGTTCACCTTCCGGTGCTGGGAGTGGGGTCGGACGGACACGTCGGTTCTCTTTTCCCCGACCGTTCAGAGCTTTCAGGAGATGAAAGAGAATTTTTGCTCGTTCAGGACTCACCCAAGCCGCCGAAGAAGCGAATAACGATTTCCCCAAGTGTAATTAGGAAATCTTTTTATCCGTTTCTGTTTTTTCTTGGTGAAGAAAAACGTGAAGCCTATGAATGCTTCAATAATAGCGCTCGGGACTACGTTGATTGTCCTTGTAAGCTGGCACTTAGCGGAGATAGGGGGACCTGCTTTGTAATAACGGATATGAGATTGGCCCCCGATCGTAGTCCTTAATTCAATTCTTCCCTTGATATTCAGGACCGGGATTGTCAACGGGGGAAATGATTATCCTTGCGAACGTATCTAGCTGTAATATACTTTTTAATAGGACCAAAATTACCGGTTTCGACCTGGTAGATTAACAGGGAAGAGTTAACCGAAAACTTATTTGATAAACGGGAGTTGGTCCAGCACCCAGTTTAATATGGACTTCGAACGTGAAACCAGTTTACAGAAGACAAGTTTTTGGTGAAAGTCTTTACCACCGGTTGATTATCGATATTAAACTGGGTGCTGGGTGAAAGCCCTGGAAGAGGGACTTAATTTAACGCTTTAGATATAACCTAGCAGGTGAAGTTAACTAAATTTCTCAAATAGGGACGATTTTTATTTTAGACTTAATTAGAAGTTGGTCTTAGGGGAGAGAAACGCACGACTTAGGTAGGATTTAGTCCAAGTTCGATTTGAGTATAAATTGTTTATTTGGAGGACTTTACAAGGGAGGTAAATATGGCTGTTAGCTCGGATTCGTTAGAAATGGCTATTGAGTTAGAGCAGGAAGGTCACGATTACTACGAGGAGCACGCTTCCGAAACCGAAAATACTTTCGTAAAAAGCGTACTGGAGAAACTAGCTGACCGGGAGCTGGAACATATAAAGGTGATAAAGGAGATAGCTAAAGGAAAGTCAGTAACGGAAGTAAACTTAGTGGATATGGATCTCGAGGAAGAGACCAGGAAAACTTTTGAAGAATTTACAAAGAGTGAGCAAGAAGGATGGAAGGACGAAAAAGTTACTGTCTACGATCACGCAATAGAGCTTGAAGAGAAACTAGCGGAGCTCTATAAGGAATTAGCGGAGAAAACCGAGGACGAAGAAGAAAAAGAGTTCTTTACGGCGTTGATGGAGGAGGAGGACAAGCATTACGATACCCTATACAACGTGTTTTATTACCTAACTGATCATGATCGCTGGATGGCCGAGACGGAAGGACAAATTTGGGGCTGGATGAATACGTAGGATTTTTGGATTAGCAGTTTCATAATAAGTAAGTAAGTGAGAGAGTCGTACGCCTTAGGATGAAGTAGGCGTAGTTATCTAGTGGCGGTTGGTTTTTGGCCCGGGAAGTATATAACGGTACAGGCATACCTCGCCAAACTGGCGGGGTAATTTTAGTTATCGCCGGTGGTAGGTGTGGATAATAAAAGAAAAATTGAAGTTGCGTTTCAGGGTGAACCGGGAGCCTATAGCGAACAGGCGTTAAATAAGTACTACGAGGGAGAAGGGATTTCGGTAAAGGGAATCCCCAGAGAATCTCTGGAAGACGTGATTCTGGGGGTGGAGATGGGGGAAGCTCAGCTGGCTATAGTCCCGGTCGAAAATTCTATCGGCGGGTACGTTGATAGGTCTTACAAGCTGATTTCCCAGGGAAGCGTTCACGTGACCGGTGAAGTCTATCTTCGTGTTAGACACTCACTTCTCGGGGTAAAGGGAACTGAGGTGTCGGAAGTAGATACCGTATATTCTCACCCCCAGGCTCTTAAACAGTGCAGGGAAGTGTTGACCAATCTCAATGTAGAGACACACGCTACCTACGATACTGCGGGATCCGCGAAGATGGTCAAACAGAAAAAAGACGAGAGAGTGGCCGCTATCGCAAGTAAGTTTGCGGGGGAAAAGTACGACCTAAAGGTGCTAATGGAAGATATCCAGTCGTCCGATCGTAACCATACAAGGTTTCTCCTGGTTGCCAGGAAGCCAGAAAAAGAGGTAATCGATGGATTGGATTATAAGACTACTATAACGTTCGAGCTCGGGGACGGTCCGGGATCCCTGTATAGTTGTTTGGCCCCGTTTGCCGAGAAGGACATAAACCTCACAATGATCCAATCGAGGCCAACAGAAACTGGAAGGTGGGAATATCACTTTGACCTGGAACTGGAAGGTCACAGAGAAGATGATCAGGTTAAGACAGCTATAAAAGAATTGAATAGACTTGTGCCGGAGGTCCACGTGCTCGGGTCCTATCCCAAAGGTAAAATTTCTTAAAATAAAGTTATTTCAATGTATCACCGTTTTTCCTTGTATTTTTTTCCTTATTACCGAGTACCCTTGACAGTTTAACTTCTATGACCTAAAATGCTTTAAACTTAGGTGAAAATATGGGGTCAATAAAGGACGTTGTTTTCGATAAAGGTAGGTATGCCGGGACTATTGATGGCTCCATGAGAGGTATCACTCCTAGCCCAATCGAATTGTCAATTTCTTTCTCTTTCTTAATTACCCTCGTAGTTATTCTGCCCCTCTAGGGGCAATTACTTCTGTATTAGAACCTTTCCATAGATCTATTTTTCAAATTTAAAAAATTTTCAAGTTAATCTAACAACCATGAGTATTTTGGAGGTTGCCGCTATGAACCGAGAAGTAATACATAAAAGAGAATTTACGGATCAGGCCACTGAAAAAGTAGAGAACACTGGTTCTTCCTGTCCCGAGTGTGGAGAAGAATTGGTGGCTACCAGGCGGGGAGTTACGTCAGCGTTTCCTTCTCCGGCGCTGGAGCGAAAGAGTTGTACAAACTCAAGCTGTAATTACTTCAGATACGTAAAGCTTAATTCTGACGGATTTGCGGATAGGGGAGCTTCGAGCCCAAAAAGGAGCACAGATTGCGCAGCGACAAAATAAAGAAAGGTACTGAAAAGGCTCCCCACAGGTCTTTGATGAGGGCGGCCGGTCTGGATGGAAGTGAAATAGATAGACCGATTATAGGTCTAGCTAATTCGTACAACGAGTTTGTTCCCGGCCACGTTCACCTTGATGAACTGGGAAAAGTCGTCAAGCGCGGCGTAACCCTGGGGGGCGGGACGCCAATCGAGTTCAACACCGTAGCTGTTGACGACGGCATAGCAATGGGGCACGAAGGGATGTTTGCTTCTCTGCCGTCCCGGGAAGTTATAGCCGATTCAGTGGAATTACAGGGATTTGCCCATCAATTTGACGGACTGGTGCTTCTGGCTTCTTGTGACAAGATATTGCCCGGGATGTTGATGGGGGCGGCCAGACTGGACTTGCCTACAGTTGTTGTCACTGGCGGACCCATGGAAGCTGGTTGTTCACAGGGGAAGTCAATGGACCTATCAACCGTATTTGAAGCAGTTCCCAAGGTAAAACAAGGAGAAATGGGGAAAGATGAACTGCTGGAAATTGAAAAACACGCCTGTCCTGGGGCGGGGTCCTGTGCCGGGATGTTTACCGCTAACACCATGGGTGCCGTCGTAGAATCAATGGGGTTAAGTTTTCCGTACGCAGGTACAGCACCGGCGAAGTCCACCTGGCGGGATAATATCGCTCGTGAAAGCGGTAAAAGAGTAGTAAAACTGGTCGAAGGCGAAACAGGAATGAGCGAGTTTTTAACTAAAGAGAGTTTTAGAAACGGGTTAAAAGTCGGAATGGCCCTTGGCGGATCTACTAATATGGTGCTACACCAATTGGCTCTCGCAAATGAATCAGGGGTCGAGTTCAATCTGGATGACATAGGTGAAGTTGGCCAAACAACGCCCCACTTAGTTGAAATGAGTCCCGCTGGGCCACACAGGGTAGAGGACCTTCATGAAGCGGGTGGTGTCCCTGCCGTGATGAAAAATATGAGAAACGAGCTGGCTGTGGAAGTACCCGTAACGGAAGGAGGAGAGGTAAAAGATCGGCTAGAAGAGGAAAGCGAAGCCGATAAGGCGATTATTAAGGATATGTCCAACCCAGCCCACGATAAAGGATCAATTGCCGTCTTGAAGGGTAGTATGGCTCCCAGAGGAGGAATAGTAAAGCGGACGGCGGTAGATGAGAGTATGCTAAGGCATGAAGGGCCGGCAAAAGTATTTAATTCGGAAGAGGAAACTGTGCGAGCAATAGACGACGGATGTATAGAACCTGGAGACGTAATAGTTATTAGGTACGAAGGACCGAAAGGGGGGCCCGGGATGAGGGAAATGTTAACCCCTACGAGCAGAATAAGTGGTGGAAGCTTAGCGGGCAAGGTGGCTTTAATTACCGATGGGAGATTTAGTGGCGCCACGAGAGGTGCGGCAATAGGTCATGTAGCCCCTGAGGCTGCTACCGGAGGTCCGATTGCTTTCGTGGAAGACGGTGACCCGATCGAGATTGATATCCCGGAAGGAAGATTAGAGCTAAAAATATCCCCCGAAGAGCTGACTAACAGGAGTGAAGAAAAGATCCAGGGTAAGAAGAAGACAAATACGTACGGCAGAAAGTTTCTGGCAAAATATTCGCAACTAGTTTCCGGTGCGGACGAAGGTGCCATTCTGAAAACCGGAGAATCGAATGGAGGAGATATATAATGGCTCAGTCGAAAGAGAAAAATGAATTAACTACGGCTACTAAAAAGAGACCGGAACAGGAGGACGACGGTTCCAAACAAAAACGCGAAATAACGGGCGCGAAAGCGGTGGTAAAAAGTCTAGAGGAACAGGGAACCGAGGTAATATTTGGCATTATCGGCGGAGCTATAATGCCGATTTACGACGAACTGGGTAAATCGGAAAAACTCAGGCACGTAACGACGACCCACGAGCAGGGCGCGATACATGCCGCTGACGCTTATGCCAGGGTAGCGGATAAACCGGGAGTGGTGTTTGCAACCAGTGGCCCGGGAGCGTCGAACCTGATGACCGGAGTTGCCAATGCTTATATGGATTCTTCGCCGGTGATTTCATTTACCGGTCAGGTAGCTACCCCTTTAATCGGACAGGATTCCTTTCAAGAAGTTGACGTAAGAGGAATGAGTGACCCGATAACTAAGCATAACTACCTGGTAATGGAGCCGGAAGAAATTCCCGAAACCGTGAGGGAGGGGTTTCACCTCGCCCAGTCGGGAAGACCGGGCCCGGTTGTAATAGATTTGCCCAAGGACGTGCAGATGGGGGAGTTGACCTGGTATGAGGACCGAACAAAAGTTGAGGGAGTTGAAGGCTTCGAAGTAGATAACAGCGTCGATAAGCAAAGCGTGAAAAACATTTCGGAAAGCCTCTTGTCAGCCGATAGACCAGTAGTGCTGATAGGAGGAGGGATAGCCCAGTCCGGAGCGAAGGAAGAACTAATGAGCGTTGTCAACCAGCTGGAACTTCCCGTGGCAAGTTCTCTAATGGGCCTTGGTTGTGTAAATTCTCGTGATCCCCATTTCATTGGGATGGTCGGAATGCACGGTTCGGGACCGGCAAACAAAGCCGTTGCGAAATCGGATTTTCTGCTGGCGGTAGGAACAAGACTCGATGATAGAATTACGGGAAACGTGGATGAATTCGCGCCCAACGCGGAGATCGCTCACGTAGATATAGACCCGGCGGAAATGGGGAAGATCGTACAACCGGACTACCCCGTAGTTGGGGACGCAAAGAAAGTTTTGTCTTATCTCTACGATGAGGTCGAAGGAAAGGACCACCGTCCTGAAAACTGGTGGAGACAAATAAAAGACTGGTTTGAAAAGTACTCAATGGAACCCCGGGAAGAGGATTCGGTGCTGAAACCTCAGGAAGTAGTTAAGGCTTTGAGTGACCTCACAGACGATGAGACCGTGGTCACTACCGGCGTAGGACAGCATCAGATGTGGGCGGCCCAATATTACGAGTTTTCATATCCGAATCAGTTAATAACCAGTGGAGGGCTAGGCACTATGGGATTTGGGTTCCCAGCGGCTATTGGTGCCAAAGTGGCTGCGCCGGACAGGAAAGTAGTTTCCGTGACGGGCGATGGATCGTTCCAGATGAATATTCAGGAGTTAACTACTGCAGTACGAGAAGAGCTTCCCATTACAGTAGTAATTCTCCGGAATGGCTCTCTCGGAATGGTACGTCAATGGCAACAGCTTTTCTTCGATAACAGATTGGTAGAAACTCTAATAGACGAAGGCACACCCTCTTTAGCAGAGGTTACTGAAGCTTACGGAGGAAAGGGTCTCACAGTAGCTGAACGAGAGGACCTTCGACCGAGCCTGGAAAAGGCACTCGACTATGAAGGTGGGCCGTCGGTAGTGGAATGTTTAGTGGCAGAGGAAGAAAATGTTTTTCCGATGGTTCCGGCTGGCGCGGCAAATAAAGACTTTATTCTGGGGGAAGACGATGCCTAAACCCGAAGAAGAACAGCTTCATCCGCTGACGGCTTTGGTGAAAAATGAGAGCGGGGTACTCTCCCGCCTGTCAGGGTTATTTGCTCGAAGAGGGTTCAATATAGATAGCCTCGCAGTAGGGGAGACCACCGACTCGAGGTACTCCAGGATGTCAATAATCGTCAAAGGAGACAGAGAGGTACTGGATCAAGTGGTTAAACAGTTGAATAAACAGGTGGACGTGATTTCCGTAAAAGATCTTTCAGATACGTCCCACGTGGAGAGGGAATTGTCGCTTATAAAGGTTCATGCGGGAACGGAAAACAGAAGCGAAATAATTGAACTGGCCGACATATTTAAGGCGAAGGTTACCGACGTGGGCAAAGATTTCATGATAGTGGAAGCGACCGGAAACGCCGACAAAGTTGAAGCGCTGGAAGATTTGCTGGAAGAGTTTGGTATCGAAGAAATTGCTCGAACCGGCAGAGTCGTCCTGGAACGGGCAGAAAAAAAGAAAGAAACGAAATCTTAAAAGATATTAAGGAGGATATTTTGTCAGCTACAGTTTTCTATTCCGAGGATGCGGAGAAAGGTTACATTTCCGATAAAAAAGTTGCGGTCATTGGGTATGGGAGTCAGGGAAGAGGTCAGGCCCAGAACCTAAAAGATAGCGGCGTGGATGTCGTGGTAGGCTTAAGGGAAGGTAGCTCATCTAAAATGGTTGCGGAAGACGATGGCCTGGAGGTAGCCAGTATAGAAAAGGCGGCGGAAGCGGGTAATATAGTTCAGCTATTAATTCCGGACAACGTCCAGCCCGAGGTATATAGGAAGAAAATTGAACCCCATCTGAGCCCTGGTGACGCGCTATTTTTTTCTCACGGATTCAATATTCATTTCAATCAAATTCAACCACCGGACAATGTCGACGTCGTCATGGTTGCTCCGAAAGGACCGGGAAACCTGGTACGTAGAGTTTACAAAGAGGGGGAAGGAGTCCCCGCACTTTTAGCAATATATCAGGATTACACCGGAGAATCCAGGGACATAGGACTTGCTTACTCTCACGCCCTGGGGGCTACTAGAGCCGGAGTGATCTTGACTACGTTCAAAGAGGAGACGGAAACAGACCTCTTTGGTGAACAAGCCGTATTGTGTGGTGGAGTTACCGAACTAATCAAAGCAGGATTTGAGACTTTAACTGAAGAAGGCTATCAGCCGGAAATCGCGTATTTCGAAGTGTTAAATGAACTGAAATTGATAGTCGACCTGATATACGAAGGTGGGTTGACAGAAATGAGGAGATCGATAAGCGATACGGCAGAATACGGTGATCTTACCAGAGGAAAGAGGGTAATTGGAGAAGAAAGCAGGGAAGCGATGAAGCAGTTGCTAAAAGAAGTCAAGTCGGGCGAGTTTGCCCGGGAATGGATATCCGAAAACAAGGCAAATAGACCTCAGTTTACCAGGTTACAGAGTATGGATGAAAACCACGAAATCGAAGAGGTTGGCCGGAAGTTAAGAGAAATGATAACCCGATAGGTGTAATAAATAATGGAAAACAGAAGGGTAGAAATATTTGATACGACCTTGAGGGACGGGGAACAAACACCAGGGTTGAGTTTTCCCCGGGAAGAAAAACTTGAAATTGCTCGGGAACTGGATCATCTGGGGGTTGACGTTATTGAAGCGGGATTTCCTGCTAGCTCTGAGGAGGAAATGGAATCGGTCGGGGAAATTGTCAGGGAAGTAGAAACTCCGGTATGTGGTCTGGCCAGGATAAAGAAAAAAGATCTTAAACCCGCGTTCGATTCGGGGGTAGAAATAGTCCACCTTTTCGCGTCAACCTCGGAAATACAGATGAAGAAATCGATGAAGATGTCCCGGGAAGAAGTATTGGAGCAGTCGGTTAAGATAGTATCGGAGGTCAAAAAAGCGGGAAAAACCTGTATTTTCAGCCCCATGGACGCATCGAGGACCGAAAGTGACTATCTTTTGGATATCAGTGAGGCAGTTAAGGACGCCGGAGTAGATATGATTAACGTTCCGGACACCGTAGGTATTTCCCTGCCCAAAGAGATAGAGGAAATGGTGTCAGCGGTAAAAAACAAAATTGATTTACCTCTGAGTGTCCACTGTCACGACGACTATGGGCTGGCGGTAGCGAATTCTGTAGCGGGAGTAAGGGGAGGTGCAGACCAGATACAGGTTACGATAAACGGCCTGGGCGAAAGGGCTGGAAATGCTTCCCTTGAGGAGACGGTAATGAACGTAGAGAGGTTGGAAGGTTTTTACACCGGGATAGAAAAGAAATCCCTCTTCAAGGCTTCCAAGCTGGTTGAAAGATTGAGCGGAATTCAATTATCGCCGACGAAGCCCATTGTCGGGAGAAACGCGTTTTCTCACGAGAGTGGTATTCACGCAGCGGGAATGGTGGAGGACGAAAGCACGTTTGAACCGGAGTTGATGGACCCCGAAACGGTGGGTCACAGAAGGAGATTTATCGTCGGTAAGCACGCTGGAAGACAGGGACTGAGAAAAGTTCTAACAGAAGCTGGGCTGGAGCCGTCCGAGTCCGAAGTTAACCAAATACTAAAGAAGGTTAAATCCATCAGCAGCAATGGTAAGAAACTTTCCGAAGCGGACCTCTACGCAATAGCGGAAACAGAACTGGGGAAGCCAACCGAAAAAGAGCTCGTAGAACTGGATCAGGTATTTGTTATGACCGGTGACAACGCTACACCAACTGCCACCATTACCGCGAGAGTGGAGGGAGAAGAAAGAACGGAATCTGGCAACGGGGTTGGGCCACTAGATGCCGTTTTCAAAGCGATGAGGAAAATCATTGGCGAAAAAAAACAGATAAAAATTTCCGAATTTCGAATTGATGCGATTACCGGGGGAAGTGACGCGGTTGCTAACGTTGTTATCGCTCTTGAAGACGAACGGGGTACCGCCGCCGAGGCCCGGGGAACAGGAGACGACATAGTTATTGCGAGCGTAGAGGCGCTGCTAAATGCTGTTAATCTCCTTGCAAGGAAGGACGATGAGGAACGAAATGAAAAAAAAGTTGACGATAATGAGGAAAAACCTAAAACCTCGAGCTAGATTGTTAAATGGTTGGGGGTTTACGTCGACTCGGTCAAGACTAATCCAGTGTGTAACTAAAAAGGCAAATAAAAGGTGAGATAAATGAAAGACGTTGCTGTAATACCAGGAGACGGGGTAGGCTCGGAAGTAGTAGAGGCGGCGGTTTGGATACTGAAAAATATGCCGATTGAGATTGAGTTTGAGAGTTACCCTGCCGGCGATGAGGTGCTTGCAGATCGTGGTACGGCATTGCCTGAAGAAACTCTATCTGCGGCCAGAGAGGCAAACGCTGTTTTACTGGGAGCGGTGGGGGATACTGCCGCGGATGTGGTGATAAAGTTGAGACAGGAACTTGATACTTACGTTAACCTGAGACCAATAAAGGCTTACCCGGGTGTAGATTGTGTAGATCCTAACACGGATCTGGTCATTGTGAGAGAAAATACTGAATGCCTTTATTCGGGAATAGAAAATGAAATTGTACCCGGTGTAACTACGGCAACGCGGGTCATATCGGAGGTCGCGAGCAAGCGGATTGCTGAGTACGCGTTTGACTACGCAAAATCGGAAGGGAGGCCTCTGGTAAGTGCTATTCACAAAAACAACGTACTTCCCGTGACGGGTGGCCAATTTCTCGAAGCTGTAGAGTCGATAGCAGATAAGTACGATACGGAATACGAAGATATTCTCGTTGACGCGGCAGCCCTTTACCTAGTCAAGGAACCCGAAAGATTTGAAGTTGTCCTTACAACTAACCTTTTTGGAGATATATTGTCAGATCTGTCCGCCGGACTCATTGGGGGTCTAGGTCTTTCACCCTCCGCGAATATAGGAGAAGATCACGGCTTGTTTGAGCCCGTTCACGGTACAGCACCCGATATCGCCGGCCAGGGCGTTGTAAATCCGACCGCCACTATACTCTCGGCGAGCTATATGTTGAATTTCCTTGGCGAGCCTGAACAAGCTGATAAACTGGAAGAGGCTGTAGAGAAAACCCTTGCCAAAGGTGAGACGACTCCAGATCTAGGCGGTAATTTGAGTACGATGGAGATGGCCAGGGCAATTTCGAGGAGGTTAGGTTAGTTATGGATGGAAAAGACGTATTGGTGTTCGATACCACTTTGAGGGATGGATCTCAGGGTCGGGATATAAACTTTTCCCTGGAAGATAAAATAAAGGTCGCACGGCGACTGGACGAGCTGGGAGTAGATTATATCGAAGCTGGTTGGGTACCGAGCAATCCAAAAGATACAAAATTTTTCGAAAAATTCGATCAAAGTGACCTGAACGAGGCGAAACTAGTTGCGTTGAGTAGCACAAGGAGGCCCAATACGGAGCCCGAGAAGGACAAAAACTTGCAGGGTTTGCTGGATTCAGGGGCTCCGGTAACCGGAGTGGTAGGAAAGAGCTGGCAACTTCACGTGGACGAAGTTCTAGGTGTCTCTCAGGACGAGAATCTTGACATGATTGCAGAGTCCGTGTCTTACCTTAACGAAAATGGAAGGGAGGTGTTATACGACGCGGAGCACTTCTTCGACGGGTATAAGGCGGATCCCGAGTACGCAATTGAAACACTAAAAGTTGCGGAAAAGGCCGGGGCGGAGATATTGTGTCTCTGTGATACGAATGGAGGTGCCACACCTACCGAGGTAAAGGATGTGATAGGCAGGGTCAGTGCAGCCGTAGACACCGAATTATCCATTCACGCTCACGATGACTCGGGGCTGGCAGTGGCCAACTCTCTTGTAGCCGTGGAATCCGGAGCTAAAGTAATTCAGGGCACGATAAACGGCTACGGGGAGCGTGTGGGTAACGCAAATCTATGTACGCTAATTCCGGATTTAATGCTGAAAAAGAGTTTCAACTGCCTGAAATCTAAGGATAGTTTAAGTGAGCTCACGCCCGTGTCCCGGTTCGTCTCTGAGATAGCTAACAAACCCCCGGAGAAGAGGACACCGTTTGTCGGGGTCAACGCTTTCAGTCACAAAGCAGGTCTTCACGTGGATGCTGTTTTGAAACAGCCCGAGACCTTCGAACACGTAACTCCTGAAGATGTGGGGAACGAACGGAGGTTCCTAGTTTCTGAACTTTCCGGAGGGAGTACAGTCGAGAAGAAATTAAAAAGTGTTGGGGTGGATATGGGAGATGAAGGAGAACCTCACAAGGAAGTTCTTGCCAATATAAAGAAACTGGAGGAGGACGGTTATCAATTCGAAAACGCCGACGCCTCGTTTGCACTCCTGGCGAAACGAGTCCAGGGGGAGCTACCCGAGTTTTTTGAGGTTCTAGAATACGAGATTTTGACAACAAGAGTGGACGGTGAAGAACCAACGGCCAAGGCCAGCGTAAAGCTAAGAGTGGACGGTGAAGTACGAGACGCCATCGAACGAGGACACGGACCCGTTGACGCTCTGGATAACGCTTTCCACAGATGTCTCAATAGCTTCTACCATTCGATCGAGAATATGAAGTTAACAAATTACAAAGTCCGTATACTCGAAAGCTACAGGGGAACAGCAGCCGTACCGAGGGTTATGATCGAAATGACGGACGGAGAAAAGACCTGGAATACGATTGGCGTATCCGAAGACGTAATTGAAGCGAGCTGGGAGGCCCTCCGGGACGGTTACATTTACGGATTACTAAGCGACCGGACGGAAGTTTCCGGTCACGTGGATTGAAATATTGGACCTCCTTCTTAATAGATTTTAGTTCCAGTTTCTTCGGTTCCCGTTATCTTACCGAATTCATCCTTTACCCGAAGCGCTACCTCACCGGGCTTTCCGTCACCTATCTTACGTCCGTCAATCTCCGCTACGGGGGCGACTTCCGCGGCAGTACCGGAAAGAAACACTTCGTCGGCGGTAAAAACTTCGGCCAGACCAAGGTTTTCCTCTTTTACCTGATAACCCAGGTCTTTCAGAATGTTTATGACGACGTTCCTGGTAATACCGGGTAGGTTATTTATCACTGGAGGAGTGTAAACGACCCCCTTCCGATAGACGAAAATGTTATCGGCGCTCCCTTCCGCTACGTTCCCGTTCGTATCAAGCATCAGTGCTTCATCGGCTCCCCAGGTATTTGCTTGCATCAAGGCAAGTACGTTGGTCAAGTAGTTCAGGTGTTTGACTGTCGGGGGAAGACCCTCTTTTGGTTGGTTCCGAATTGTCGTGGTTAATAAATTAAGCCCCTGGTTATACAGTTCAGGACCGTAAAGTGCCTCCCATTCTTTCGTAATTATAATAACAGAAGGTCTGGTGCAGGAGTCGGTATCGATCCCGAGTGACCCCCGGCCTCTGGTGACTATAGGTCTTATATAAGCCTCTTCAAAACCGTTGGTTCGAAGCGTTTCCAGAATTTTATCCCCCATATCTTCCGGATTTAGTGGAATTTCCAGGTTGATGGCTCTAGCGCTTCTGTACAATCGGTCGAGGTGTTCGTCCAGTTTGAATACGTAGCCGTCGTAGGCTCTAATTCCCTCGAAAACCCCGTCTCCATAAAGGAATCCGTGGTCGAAAACGCTTATTCTCGCTTCGTCCTCGGGAACTAATTCTCCGTCAAGATAAATTTTCGTCATTTTTTCCTCCTTTAAAGCATTGATTGGGCTTAGTTCTTTCACC